>JBLRXE010000033.1:10287-12450 GCA_047920895.1 Roseovarius sp. | reverse complement strand
GTTGCACGCCCAGACCTGCCGGATGGCCAATGTGCTCAAGAGCCATGGCATCGGTAAGGGCGACCGGGTGGTGATCTACATGCCGATGATCCCCGAGGCGGCCTATGCCATGCTGGCCTGCGCGCGCATCGGCGCGGTTCACTCGATCGTTTTTGCAGGGTTCTCGCCCGATGCGCTGGGCGCGCGGATCAACGGCTGTGACGCCAAGCTGGTCATTACCGCCGATCACGCCCCGCGCGGCGGGCGTGCGACCAAGCTCAAGGACAATGTCAATCAGGCGCTCCTGCACGACACCACGGATGTCAAATGCCTTGTAGTCAAGCGCACCGGCGGTCAGGTGGCCTGGCGCTCTGGTCTGGATTTCTGGTGGCATGAAGAGGCCGAGAAGGTCAGCGCCGATTGTCCGCCCGAGGAAATGGGCGCAGAGGACCCGTTGTTCATCCTCTACACCTCCGGTTCCACGGGGATGCCCAAAGGCGTGGTGCACACCACCGGCGGCTATCTCGTCTATGCCTCGATGACGCATGAATACATCTTCGATTATCACGAGGGTGATATCTACTGGTGCACCGCCGATGTGGGCTGGGTCACGGGGCACAGCTATATCGTCTACGGCCCGCTCGCCAATGGCGCGACCACGCTGATGTTCGAGGGCGTGCCGACCTACCCCGATGCGGGCCGGTTCTGGCAGGTCTGCGAAAAGCACAAGGTGACGCAGTTCTACACCGCCCCCACCGCTATTCGCGCGCTGATGGGCAAGGGCACCGGCCCGGTCGAGGGCAGCGATCTGAGCAGCCTGCGCATTCTTGGGTCGGTCGGAGAACCGATCAACCCCGAGGCGTGGAACTGGTACAACGAGAATGTCGGCAAGGGCCGTTGCCCGATCGTCGACACTTGGTGGCAGACCGAAACCGGCGGCATCCTGATCACGCCGCTGCCGGGGGTGGTGGACGCGCCCAAGCCGGGTTCGGCCACCAAGCCGTTCTTTGGCGTGCAGCCCGTCGTGCTTGATGACAAGGGCAACGAGCTGAGCGGCGCGGTCGAGGGTGTGCTGGCACTCAAGGATAGCTGGCCTGGCCAGATGCGCACCATCTGGGGCGATCACAACCGGTTCGTCTCGACCTATTTCGAGATGTTCAAGGGCTATTACTTCTCCGGCGACGGGTGCCGTCGCGACGAGGATGGCGATTACTGGATCACCGGCCGCGTCGATGACGTGATCAACGTCTCCGGGCACCGGATGGGCACGGCGGAGGTTGAATCGGCGCTGGTCGCCCATGCCACCGTCAGCGAGGCCGCCGTGGTGGGCTATCCCCACGACATCAAGGGGCAGGGCATCTATTGCTATGTCACGCTCATGGACGGGGTGGAGCCGACCGATGCGCTGCGCACGGAACTGGCCAACTGGGTGCGCCAGGAAATCGGCCCCATCGCCAAGCCGGATGTGATCCAATGGGCGCCGGGCCTGCCCAAGACCCGCTCGGGCAAGATCATGCGTCGCATCCTGCGCAAGATCGCCGAGAATGACTTTGACAGCCTTGGGGATACCTCGACGCTGGCCGATCCGTCGGTCGTGGACGAGCTGATCGCCAACCGCACCAAGGCCTGAGAGGGAATCGTGATGGATGGACGCAACACAGCGCGGCACGCCGCCAATCTGGTCCTGCTCGGGCCGCCGGGGGCCGGCAAGGGCACACAGGCGCGGATGCTGGAGGAGCAATTCGGGCTGGTGCAACTCTCGACCGGGGATCTCTTGCGTGCCGCCGTGGCGGCGGGCACCGAGGCAGGCCGCGCCGCCAAGGCGGTGATGGAGGCGGGTGATCTGGTCTCGGATGAGATCGTCATCGCCATTCTGCGCGACCGTCTGGCTGCGCCAGACTGTGCCAAGGGCGTGATCCTCGACGGGTTCCCGCGCACCACGGTGCAGGCCGAGGCGCTGGATGGTCTTTTGGCCGAGATCGGGCAGGGTATCCGCGCCGCGATCAGCCTAGAGGTGGATGACGCGGCGATGGTGACGCGGATTTCGGGCCGCTATACCTGCGGTGGCTGTGGTGAAGGCTATCACGACACATTCAAGGTGCCGAGCAGGCTCGGCGTCTGTGACAAATGCGGCAGCACCGAGATGAAGCGGCGCGCCGATGACAATGCGGAAACGGTGGAACA
>JBLRXE010000033.1:0-10277 GCA_047920895.1 Roseovarius sp. | reverse complement strand
GCGCGCCTATCACGCGCAGACCGCGCCGCTGATTTCCTATTACGAATCGCGCGGCGTTCTGTCCCGCGTCGATGCGATGGCCGAGATCGAGGCCGTCGCAAGAGAGCTGAACGCCATCGTCGCCAAGGCGGTCGCGTAAAGGAGTGCCCGTGCCGGGATGGTCCCGGCGCGGTCTGGAGGAAGCCGTTATAAAAAGGGAGGGCACGCTTTGTCCGATCAAGAAAGAGCAAACGCGTATTGGAAGGCCAATCTGCGTCTTATCACATGGAGCCTCGTGGTCTGGTTCTTTGCATCGTTTGGGTTTGGTATTCTGCTGCGCCCCATGCTGTCGGGTATCGCCATCGGCGGCACCGACCTTGGGTTCTGGTTCGCGCAGCAAGGGTCGATCATCGTCTTTCTGATTTTGATCTTCTTCTACGCCTGGCGGATGAACAAACTCGATGCCGAGCATGGCGTCGGTGAAGAATAAATAGGGGGAGGGACAATGGATCAGACAACACTCAATATGATCGTCGTGGGCCTCAGCTTCGTGCTATACTTCGGTATCGCGATCTGGGCCAAAGCGGGATCGACGGCTGAATTCTACGCAGCGGGACGCGGCGTGAATCCGGTCATCAACGGGATGGCTACGGCGGCGGACTGGATGTCGGCGGCCTCGTTCATCTCGATGGCGGGTCTCATCGCCTTTGTGGGCTACAACAACTCGACCTTCCTGATGGGCTGGACGGGCGGCTATGTTCTCATGGCCATGCTACTGGCGCCCTATCTGCGCAAGTTTGGCAAATACACCGTGCCCGAATTCGTGGGCGACCGCTTTTACAGCAACAAGGCCCGTGTCGTGGCCGTTATCGCGCTGATCACCATGTCGGTGACCTATGTGATCGGTCAGATGGCGGGTGCCGGTGTGGCGTTCTCGCGCTTCCTCGAAGTGGACAACACCACCGGTCTCTTGATCGCGTCGGGCGTGGTTTTCGTCTATGCCGTTCTGGGCGGGATGAAGGGCATCACCTATACGCAGGTGGCACAGTATTGCGTTCTGATCATCGCCTACACGATTCCGGCGATCTTCATCTCGTTGCAACTGACCGGCAAGTTCCTGCCGCAGCTTGGCCTGTTCTCCGAGCATACTGCATCGGGCCAGTATCTGCTGGTGACGCTTGACGGGTTGCTGAACGATCTGGGGTTCAACCAATACACGACGGGTTCCAGCCCTTGGCTGATGGCGCTGTTCACCCTGTCGCTGATGATCGGCACCGCCGGTCTGCCGCATGTGATCATCCGCTTCTTCACTGTGCCCAAGGTCTCGGATGCGCGCCTTTCGGCGGGCTGGGCGCTGGTGTTCATTGCGCTTCTCTATACGGTCGCCCCGGCGGTCGGTGCCATGGCGCGTCTGAACATCATCACCACGATCTATCCCAACGGCACGACGCAAGCCCCTGTGGCCTATGCCGACCGTCCGGCCTGGATGCAGACCTGGGAACAGACCGGCCTTCTTGCCTTTGAAGACAAGAACGGCGATGGCCTGATTCAATACTACAACGCCACCCCCGAGTTCGAGGCGATCGCTGCTGAGCGGGGCTGGGAAGGCAACGAGATGGTCACGTTCAACCAGGATATCCTGGTGCTGGCCAACCCGGAAATTGCACAGCTTCCGGGCTGGGTGATCGCGCTGATCGCCGCAGGCGGTCTGGCGGCGGCGCTGTCCACGGCGGCGGGCTTGTTGCTGGCGATCTCGTCTGCGGTCAGTCATGACCTGATCAAGTCGGTGTTCAATCCCAACATCTCGGAAAAGGGCGAGCTTATGGCCGCGCGGATATCGATGGCCTTCGCCATCGTGCTGGCCACCTGGCTGGGCCTGAACCCGCCGGGATTTGCCGCACAGGTTGTGGCGCTGGCCTTCGGTCTGGCCGCATCCTCGCTGTTCCCGGCGATCATGATGGGGATCTTCTCGAAGAAGATGAACTCGACGGGTGCGATCGTGGGGATGCTGGTGGGTCTTGGCTCAACAGTGCTTTACATCTTCACCTATCTGGGCTGGTTCTTCATCCCCGGCACGAACATGCTGACGGCGGATCAATACCTGTTCGGCATCCCGCCGACACATTTCGGCCCGATCGGTGCGCTGCTGAACTTTGCCGTGGCCTATCTCGTGTCGAGCATGACGGCAGAACCGCCGCAGGAAATTCAGGACCTGGTCGAAAGCGTGCGTATTCCGCGCGGTGCCGGCACGGCCGTGAACCACTAAGCAACAACACACAGGGGCGGCGCATGTCGCCCCTGTTTTCTCTGCCGCCCGCCGATATTTCCGGGGACCGGGTGCTTTTAGGTGATTTCCCACCCATTCCGAGGAGAGCCGTGCCCGATGAGCGACGTCAAACCCGACCCCATTGACAGCCTGACCTGCCACGCGCCCTTTTCCGGGTTGCCGCATGCGTTGCGCAGTGCGCTTGCGCCCAAACTGGCCCGGATGGTTCTGGAGCCGGGCGCGGTGCTGTTCGAGAAGGGCGCGCCGCTGGCGGGGCTTTATGTGGTCGAGAGCGGTGGGTTGGATATAGAGACCGGGCATGCCGATCTGGTGTCGCACCGCGGGCCGGGCGACATCATGGGCGAGCGCGGCCTCTTGCGCGATGGCAATGCGCTGCTCACGGCGCGGGCGGCGAAACGGTCTGAACTGATCGTGATTCCCAAGGAGGCGTTTCTCGATCTGATGGAACAGTCGGACGAGATCGCGCGCTGGTTCGCGCGCGCCCGACCCGCGGCGCAAGGCGATGACGGGCCTTATGCCACCGGGCTGACGGCGCTTCAGGTGTCGGACCTGATGACCGCCACGCCGATCACCTGCGGTCCCGATGCCTCGGTCCGGGATGTGGCGCGGCTGATGCGGGACAATATGATTTCTTCGGTGGTGGTGATGGAGGGCGCGCGGCTGACCGGGATCATCACCGTGCGTGATCTGGCCAACAAGGTGTTGGCCGAGGGGCTGGGCGGTGACATCAACGTGGCGCAGGTGATGACGCCGGACCCGGTGACGATCGAGCCGGGGCGGCTGGGCCTTGATGCGCTGCTGCTGTTGTCGGAACTCAAGGTCAATCACCTGCCGGTGGCGCAGGACGGTCGTGTGCTGGGCATGATTGGCAAGACCGATCTGTTCCGCCAGCAAGCCGCCACGGCGAGCCATATGGTCGCCGATATCGCCAGCGCCGACACGCCCGAGGATATGGCGCATGTGATGGAACGGGTGCCGATGCTGCTGGTTCAGTTGGTGCAGGCGGGGGTGCGGCCGCAGTCGATCACGCGGCGGATCACGGATATTACCGATGCCATTACCCGGCGGTTGCTGCGGCTGGCGGAGGCGGATCTTGGCCCCGCGCCAGTGCCCTATCTCTGGGCGGCCTGCGGATCACAGGGGCGGCGCGAGCAGACAGGTATCAGTGATCAGGACAATTGCCTCATTCTTGATGACAGTTTCCAACCCGAGCATGACGCCTATTTCACGGCGCTGGCCAAATATGTCAGCGACGGCCTGAACACCTGCGGGTTTTTCTATTGCCCCGGCGACATGATGGCGACCAATCCGCGCTGGCGGCAGCCACGCCGGGTTTGGCGCAACTATTTCGCGCGTTGGATCGCGCAGCCGGACAATGAGGCGCAGATGCTGGCCTCGGTCATGTTCGACCTGCGGGCGATTGCGGGGGAAAATGCGCTCTTTGACGATCTCCAGGCCGAGGTTCTGGCAAGCGCGCGCAAGAATTCGATTTTTGTTGCGCATATGGTGTCCAATTCGCTCAAGCATACGGTGCCTTTGGGTCTCTTGCGCGGCTTTGCCCTGATCCGGTCGGGCGAGCACAAGAACACGATCGACCTCAAGCTTTCGGGGGTGGTGCCGGTGGTTGATCTGGGGCGCATTTACGCGCTTCTGGGCTCGCTCAACGTGGCGGGCACGCGCGAGCGGATCGCGGGGGCCCGCGCGGGGGCGGTGATTTCCGAGAGCGGCGCGCGTGATTTGCTGGATGCCTATGACCTCATCGCGGAAACGCGGCTCAGGCATCAGGCGGCGCGTATCCGCGCCGGGCGCAACCCTGACAATTTCATGGCCCCCGGTGATCTGTCGGATCTGGAGCGCAACCACTTGCGGGATGCGTTCATGGTGGTCAAGACGATGCAATCGGCTATTGCACAATCCAGAGGAGCACCGGGATAACTTATGTTTTTGGAATTGATCGCCACTTTCGCCGTTGGCATCGGCGCTGCCGGTCTGGCCCTTGTTGCGGGGCATCTCAGCCGGGGCCGTTTGCCGCGCTATTCCGCGCCCTTCGCGGCGGGGATCGCGATGCTGTGTTATGCGATCTGGTCGGAATACACCTGGGCGGATCGCACCCTGGGCACCCTGCCCGAGACTGTCGAGGTGGTGAGCGCGGTTGAGGAAGTCAAGTTCTGGAAGCCGTGGACCTATGTCGCGCCGCAGGTGACGCGGATGATGGTGCTGGACCGCGCCGGGGTGCAGACCAACCCGGCGGCGCCGGAGATCCTGTTGGCAGATATATATCTCTTTGGCCGTTGGGCCGCGCCGATGATGCGCCCGCAGTTGGTGGACTGCGCCAATGCGACACGGGCTGATGTGAGCGAGGCGGCGTTGGCCGATCCGTCGCAGGCCGAGTGGCTGGTCGTTGGGGTGGAGGACCCCGTGATCAGGGCGCTCTGCGGGAGTTGACACAGTCGTAACCGGGAGAGGAGGCCCGTCATGCCTGAAAAAAACATTCTGCTGGTGGAAGATGAGGACAATATCGCGCTTGCGCTCGAGCATCTGATTGGGCGCGCGGGCTATCGACTGCGGCGGGTGGCGACGGGCAATGCCGCGCTGGCGGCACTGGCCGAGGACCGGCCCGATCTGGTGGTGCTCGATGTGATGCTGCCCGAGCGGTCGGGCTATGAGATCTGTCAGATGATCCGCGCCGATGCCGCCCTCAAGGGTATCAAGGTGCTGATGATGACCGCTGGTGGCGGTGAGGTCGAACGCCGCAAGGGGCTGGCGGTGGGGGCGGATGCCTTTATGACCAAGCCATTTGCCACCGCTGATCTGACCGCGCAGATTGGTGCCCTTTTGGCAGAGATCGCGCATGATTGAACGTCTCACGGCACGGCTTGGTCTGCGGTTGCGTTTCGCGCTGTTTTTTGCGGCCCTCGGGTTCGGGGGGGCGGTGATCATCTTTGGTGCGCTCTGGTTCGGGTATGCGCGGGCGGGCGGGCCACCGGATGGCTATGCTATCGCGGGGACGGTCGCGGCTCTTGGTGTGATGGGGTTGGCCGCATGGATTGGCCTCTTGTTTGACGATAACGTGGCCAAGCCGATCCTTGCCCTGGCTTCGGATCTGACCACGCGGGCGCGCGCCGATGTGGATTTGCAGATCGACGAGGCGCAGGCTAGGCATCTGAGCACGCTGGCGCCCGCTGCCAATGCGATCAACGCCGCGCTGTCCGAGGCGCGCGCCGCGCGTGCCCGCGCAGTAGAGCGGGAAACCGCGCGGATTGCCCGCGAAAAGGCGCTCTTTGAGGCGCTCTTTCGCGATCTGGGCGAGGGGGCGGTGGTGGCCACGCCCGACAACCGCGTCATGCTCTACAACCGCATGGCGCAGGAGTTGTTGGGCGATATTGGTCTTGACCGGCCGCTGTCGAAGGTTCTGCGGCCCGAGCCGATCATGGATGCGCTGGCCCGGATGACGGAGGCGCGGGTGCGCGGCCATATCGGGGCCGAAACGTTTCTGGCGGCCTCTGCCGATGGCAAGCGGTTTCTGTTGGGTCGGGTGAGTCCGATCCTGTCGGATGAGGAACTCTCGGGGCATGTGTTGATTTTCCGCGACGCAACCGAGGATCTGAGCGCCCATGCGCAGCAGGACCACCTGTTCAACACGCTCTTGGAGGGGGTGCGCCGTCCGGCGGCCACCATCGGCGCGCTGCTCGATGTGTTGCAATCGGCCGAGGATCTGCCACCCGAGACCCGCACGCAGTTCCGCAAGGGGATCGAGGACGAGGTGGCGCGGCTGTTTGAGTGCCTGCGCGATATGGGTGCGCGGCATGCTGCCGTCAAATCCCGCCGCTGGCCGATGTCGCCGGTCGCGGCGGTGCATGTGTTCGACGGTCTGGGCGTGCAGGCGGCTGTGCCGCTGCGGGTTGAACAGAGCGAGGCGATGCTGAGTTGCGATGGCTTTGCCGTGACCACGCTTCTGGGCGGCCTACTTGGGCATCTCGCAGAGGCGGGCACCCGCGACGCGTTCTGTCTGAGCGCCGAGTCGGAAGGGGCCGAGACCCGGCTGATCCTGAGTTGGCAGGGGGAGTCGGTGACGGACGGGCAGTTGACCGATTGGCTCAAGGCGCCGCTCTCGACCGCCTATGGCGATTATTCGGGCCGCGATGCGCTGAGCGCGCATCAGACCGATGTCTGGGCCGAAACGGGGGCGGGCGGGCATCGCATCGTGCTGCCCTTGGCCACCGCTGCGCCGCCGCTGGCACCCGGCGATGCACGGCCCGAGTTCTATGATTTCAACTTGCCCGATGGGGCGGGCGGCGAATTGGCCAACCGGCCCCTGTCGGACCTGAGTTTTGTGGTGTTCGATACCGAGACCACGGGTCTGTCGCCGCGTGGTGGCGATGAGATCGTGCAGATCGCGGGGCTTCGCATTGTCAACGGGCGAATCCTGCGCGGCGAGAGTTTCGACATGCTGGTCAATCCGGGCAGGCCGATTCCGCCCGCTTCGACGCGGGTGCATCACATCAGCGACGCGATGGTGCAGGACGCCCCCGATATTGTCGAGGCCGGGCAGCGGTTTCACGACTTCTGTCAGGGGGCGGTGTTGGTTGCGCATAATGCGCCGTTCGATCTGGCGTTTCTGCGGCTCAAGGAAAAGGTAATCGGGCGGCGGTTCGACAATCCGGTGCTTTGCACGGTTTTGATGTCGGCGGGACTGTTTGACCACAGCGGACAGCATACGTTGGATGCGCTCTGCGACAGGTTCGGGATAACCATCCCGCCCGAGGCGCGGCATACGGCGATGGGCGATACGGTGGCCACGGCAGAGGTCTTTGTGCATATGCTGGGGCTCTTGCAGGCCAAGGGCGTCACCACGCTGGGGGGCGCGATTGCCGAAGAGGGGCGGATGACGCGGATTCGCAGGGCGCAGAATTACTGAGGGGCACGGGTAGCCCGGTCGATTGCAGGGGATCGAGGACATATTTGACGTCCTTTTCCGCCTTGGCAGGCGATTAAACGTAGTCACAGGTATATTACAATCCCTTCATATCCTGCGAATCGGACCTACATATGTCCCAGAGGCGTCGATACGGAACATTGACGCCTTCTATCACTGTCCCTCGTTCCGCGACTGGCGCCCAAGTTTAACTTGGGCGCTTTTTTCTTGGGCGGGTTCGTGATCTGATACAGCCATGAGCGAAGATTACAGCGATTCCCACCTGCGCGAGATCCTGACCCGCACCCGGCGTGTGGCGGTGGTCGGCGTGTCGATGAACCCTGTGCGCCCGAGTTACTATGTGGCGCGGTATCTCAGCCTCAAGAAATACGAGGTGGTTCCGGTCAATCCGGGCCATGCCGGGGAGCGGCTCTTTGGTCAGCGGGTGGTGGCCGGGTTGCGGGAGATCGAGGGCGCGGTCGATATGATCGACATTTTCCGCCGCTCGGAGCATGTCGGGCCGATTGTCGAAGAGGCGCTGGAGGTCTTGCCGGGGCTGCGCACGGTCTGGATGCAGATCGGGGTGGAAAATGAATACGCGGCGGCGATGGCGCGGGCGCGGGGCATCGATGTGGTGATGAACCGATGTCCCAAGATCGAATATCAACGGCTGTTCGGCGAGTTGCGCATGGGCGGATTCAACACCGGGATCATTTCGTCAAAGCTGTGAGGTGCGTCAGTTCCCGCCCAGCAGGCGCAGAGGCATCAGGCGGTCCTGCGCCAGACGCACCAGCACTGGCACGACCAGCAGGATTGTCAGCACCGTTCCGGCAATCCGCAGCGCGCGGCGGCGGCGCTCATGGCGCAGGTGCACCACCGGGATGGTCACGACCGGGGTAATCTGAAGCTCACTTTCGAGTTGTGCTGAGGTGCGGATCGCCGGGTTCAGGGTCTCGAGCGTGATGACAAGGGCGACACCCAGAACGAGGCTGGCCACCGCGCCAATGATTGCCAGTTTCTTGCGGCTGGCAGACACCGGAAATTCCGGCGGAATGGCTGTTTCCAGTATCTCGAACCGTTCCTGCTGCTGGCGCGATTCCAGAACGCTGGCCATTTCGGCCTCGACCCGGCTGGTGGTGATGGTGGCGAGCTGGGTCTGAAGTTGGGTGAGGTCGCGGGTGAGCACGCCCAATTCCCGTTCGACGCGGGGGGCTGCCGCCAAGGCTGCCTCATTCTCGGCGATGCGTCCGGCGATCAGTGCGCGCTGATCGGTCAACTGGCCGATCTGGCGGGCAAAGACCTCTTGCCGTTGGCGGGAGGCTTCGGTTTCCAGCGTGATGATCTGCTGGTCGAGCGCCAGCAGGGCTTCATTGAGGGTGCGCAATTCCTCGCGCACGGGCGTGATGCTGGAGGGGAGCGAAGCGCCGTTGGCGCGTTTGAAATCGACGATCAGGCCTTCGACTTCGGCGATTTGTGCGCTGACGCGGGCCTCTTCGGCGCTGAAGAAATCAAGTGTTTCGCGCACCAGATCCATCCGGCGTTCGCGGTTTTGGGCGATCACGGTTTCCACGAAATCATTGGCCACCTCGGCGGCCTTGATCGGATCATTGAGGTTCACGGTCACGCTGAGCCCGGAGGGGGCGGTTGCCGGACCCATGCCGGGAATACCCACAGAGATGGGCGTGATCCGGGCCGAAATGCGCAACTGATGCACTTTTTCGGACAAAGGCATGTTTGAAACATTGGCAAAGAGGCCGTGCCGCTCGATCATCTTGACCAGATTGTCGCGCGCCATCAGGCGCTGTTCGATCAGTTGCAGCCGGTGATTGGCATCGGTGGCAATCGTCTGGCCAGTCAGGTCGCGGCCCACCTGCGGTGATTCGATCTGAATGATGGCGGTGGCCTGAAACACCTTGGGTTGGTTGAGGGCGATGATGACCGAAAGGAGTGCCCCCACCATGCCAACAAGCACGATAAGCCACAGCCTGCGTTGCAGGAGCCGCAGCAGATCGGGCATGGACTGGATCGCGCTCATGATGTGCCTATCGGTGTCGTTTAAAGGTGTTCAACGTAGACGCTGAAAACCAAAAACCGCTCGGGATGTTTCGTGCTGACGGACGGTCCCGCGACTGCGGGATCCCATCCTGTCAGCCGAATGCCCCCAAACGGCCCTGACAGATTTAGGTCTCAACTTGGCCACAATCTAGCAATCGTGCCACAATTTTGCCACAGGTTATTTGTCGCGCTATGGAAACACTGTGTTCAGAGGCGGGGCAGCGTGACGAGGGCGGCGAGGATTTCATTTGCTTGGACGATTTGTCCGGCAAAGCGCGTGGCGGGGGCATAAGGGGGGCAATCGGTCTGAAGTTGTGCGGAAAATTCGCCTGACGCGTTGAATGTGATCTCAAGATCGTGGAACGAGAGCAGTCTGCGGCTATGGCCATATTGCGCCTTGTAGGTGGCTTCCTTGGCGCAAAAGAGGCGGCGGGAGAGGAGGCTGCCGGGGTCTTGGGCCAGCGCCGCTTGTTCGGCGGGGGTGCAGATTGTGGCAACGCTGTCTGCGGGCAGGGGCAACGCCGGTTCGAGATCGAGGCCAAGCCCGGCCCAGTCCTCGGAGCGTCCAAGGAGTGCCAGACAGACCCCGGCACCGTGGCTGATTGTGCCAGTCACGCCCTCGGGCCAGAGCGGCGCGCGGTCGGGCGCCATGGGAATAGCGGCGGGGGCGTGGCCAAGGCTGGCCAAGGCCATGCGCGCCGCGCGGCGGCCTGCCGCGAATTCGCGGCGGCGTGCGGGCACCGCGCGGGCCATGGCTGCGGTTTCGATGGCCCAGAGGTCGGTGGCCTCGGCGCAGGGATCGCTTGCGGCCAAGGCCAGACCTGCGGGCAGGCGTGCATGCAGCGCAGCTATCAGCGCGGCGCTCACCCTTGGCGGCCCGCCCGCATGGCGCGCCGGCGGGCCATGGCATCGCTGCGTGCATCAGCACGGCCGGGGCCGGGGGCCGGGGCCGGGGTGTTGGCGGGGGCAGCGTCGCCGCGCAATTCGGCCACACGCGCCGCCAGAGTGGCGAGTTTCGGGCAGCGAAAGATGTCGGTGATT
>JBLRXE010000032.1:0-12546 GCA_047920895.1 Roseovarius sp. | reverse complement strand
TTTCTGCGGTCCGAAAATGATACGCGCTTCATCCGCCTGCGCCCCGCGACCCAGCTTTTCGCCTTTCTTGGGGGCACGTCCATCATTGCCTGGTCGATCATCGCCACCTCGATCCTGTTGATGGACAGCATCGGTGCCGGCAATTTCCGCGAACAGGCCAAGCGCGACCAGTACACCTATGAAACCCGGCTCAACGCGCTCTCCTCCGAACGCGACAAGCGCGCCCAAGAGGCGATCGAGGCGCAAGAGCGGTTTTCCTCCGCGCTTGAACAGATTTCGCTGATGCAATCCGAATTGCTGGCCTCCGAAATCCGCCGCCGCGAATTGGAGACCGGCATCGAAGTCATTCAGACCACCCTGCGTCGGACCATGAGCGAACGCGAAACTGCCCGCAAAGAGGCAACGCAACTGGCGCTCACGATGCAGTCAGAGGGCGGGGCAGGCATTGGACCCGACGCCGACGCCACAACCGACGCCACGCTCGAATTCCTGACCGCAGCCCTCGGCGCTACCGCCCAAGAGCGTGATACCACAATCGCCAATGCCCAGGACGCGCTCTTGCAGGCCGAGGAAATGGCGCACGAACTGCGCCTGCTCAAGGAACGGAACGACCAGATATTCAGCCAACTCGAGGATGCCATGGCGATCTCGGTCGAACCGCTCGACAAGATGTTCCGCGCCGCCGGGCTCAACACCAACACGTTGCTCGATACCGTGCGCCGGGGCTATTCCGGCCAGGGTGGCCCGCTCATGCCGCTGTCCTTTTCCACCCGTGGCGAAGAAACCTCACTCGATGCCGAGCGCGCCAACAGCATCCTTGGCCGCATGGACGAGTTGAACCTCTACCGCATCGCCGCGCAAAAGGCACCCTTTGCGATGCCCGTCAAGGGCGCCTTCCGCTACACCTCGGGCTATGGCATGCGCTGGGGCCGGATGCACGAAGGCACCGATTTTGCCGGAGCCACTGGCACCCCCATCCTTTCCACCGCCGATGGCGTCGTGACCCATGCGGGCTGGCTCTCGGGCTATGGCCGCCTGATCAAGATCCAGCACGCCTTCGGCATCGAAACCCGCTACGCCCATCTGTCGCAAATCCATGTCAACGTCGGGCAAAGGGTCTCGCGCGGAGAGCGGATTGGTGATATGGGCAACTCTGGACGTTCTACGGGCACACATCTACACTACGAGGTCCGCGTCGGCGACAAGTCCGTCAACCCCATGATATACATCAAGGCTGCAAACAATGTTTTCTAAGAGCAAAATCAACGAACCCGCGCAAAAGCCCACAGAGGCGAAACCGGCTGCCTCCGAGAACCGGCTCGATTCGGCGCGACCTGACGCGCTGAATACGGAATTCAAGGCGACCGCCCCCAAGGCCAAGCCGCCCGCCTCGGTGCTGTCCTCGGACCTGCATGTCACCGGCAACCTCAAGACCACCGGCGACATTCAGGTCGAAGGCTCGATCGAGGGCGACATCCGCGCGCATCTGCTGACCGTGGGCGAAGGCGCCACGATCAAGGGCGAGGTGATCGCCGATGACGTGGTCATCAATGGCCGCATCGTCGGCCGCGTGCGTGGCCTCAAGGTGCGCCTGACCTCGACCGCCCGCGTCGAAGGCGACATCATCCACAAGACCATCGCCATCGAGAGCGGCGCGCATTTCGAAGGCTCGGTGCAGCGTCAGGACGATCCCCTGACCGGCAACAAGACCGCGCCCAAGCCCGCAGCCCCCGCCGCGCCGAAACCCGCCGAAGGCTGAACCGGATCAGACAGGAACAAAGGCGGCGTGGCCCCGTGCCATCGCCGCCTTTTTCATGTCCTTTGTCATGTCCGCCGCTCAGGCTTCTAGGGCGTGTTGCGCTCAATCTAAAACACACCCGTCCCGGGCTTGACCCGGGACCTCGCCGAGGCAGCGTGGAGGAGCCAGGGCGATATGAACCCGATCAGACGCAACCCGCTAAAGCAATTTCAGAGAAAATCTGAGTGACTTTCTCGGTTCGAAATTGCAACATATCAGATATTTAAGCGTTTTGGTGTTCAACGAAAAACCGCAACGCTTCAAGGCTCGCGCAGCGCCTGCTGGCTCTTGTAGAGCGGTTTCAGCAGATATTGCAGCACGGTCTTTTCGCCGGTGTGCAATTCCACCTCGGCCTGCATGCCGGGGCGGATCTCGATCCCGGCCTGCCGGGCTGTCAGCGCGCCCATATCCACGCGCAGCGATACCTTGTAATGCGGATCGCCGCCGGGATCGCGCGCCCGCTCATCCTTGAACGTATCGGCGGAAATGAAATCCACCCGCCCCTCCAAGGTGCCATAGATCGTGTAGTCATAGGCCGTGAGCTTGATCGTCGCCTCCTGCCCGCGCCGGATATTGGCGATATTGCGCGGCTCGACCCGCGCCTCGACAAACATCTCCTCATCGAGCGGGATGATCTCCAATATCTCCTCGCCGGGGCGCACCACCCCGCCAATCGTCGTCACGCTCAGATTGTTGACCACCCCGCGCAACGGGCTCAACAGCACGGTGCGATTGAGCTGATCCTGACTCGCGCGCAGGTTCTGGCGCAGCGTCGCCAATTCCTTCAAGGTCTCGGAATAGGCCTCGGCCCGCTCCAACTCGGCTTGGGTGACGATCTCGTCATACCGTTTCTCGGCATCCGCATGTGCCTTGCGCGCGCGCGTGACCTCGATCAACGCCACGATCTTTTTCTCCAGCAGCCCTTCCAACAGCCGCTTTTCCTCGGCGGATTGCTGCATCACCCGCTTCGCCCCCTCGCTGCGCTTGGCAAAATCTCCCTGCCGCGCCCTGAGCAGCGCCCGCTCCGAGGCCACCATCTCCCCTGCCCGTGTCACAACCGCCTCGGGCACGGTGAAATCGAAATGCCCCGCCAATTCCGCCTCCAGCCGCAATTTCCGGACTTCCAGCCGCGCGATCTGATCCTGCAAATCTGCCACTTCGGAATTGAACCGCGTATCATGCAGCCGCGCCAGAACATCGCCGCGCGCCACCACATCACCCTCCTGCACCAGCAGTTCCGCCAGAATCCCGCCCTCGAGGTTCTGGATGATCTGCGGCCGCGAGGTGGAAATGAACTCGCCCGGTGCGCGCACGATCTCGTCGATCCAGGCAAAGGCCGCCCAGAGGATAAAGAGCCATACGCTCGCCGCACAGAGCCACACCATCAGGCTCGGACCGCGCAAGCGCCCGTTCAATTCCGCCAGAATGCTTGCCGTGCTGCGCGCGCCGACGTCGCTCATCTCATGCCCCTCCCGGCCCGGTGCCCGCCACCTGCGCCAGATGCGCCAGCACCTGATCGCGCGGCCCGTCCACCGCCATCCGCCCCGCTTGCAGGATGAGCGTCCGACTCGTCAGGCTCAGGATCGGCATCCGGTGCGTCGCGATCACCGCCGTGCGCCCCTTGAGCCAAGTCTCCAACCGGCTCACCAGCGTGCGCTCCAGCGTTTGATCCAGCGTCGCCGTCGGCTCGTCCAAGAGACACACCGCCGGGTCCTGCAACCATAGCCGCGCCCAGCCGATCGACTGTCGCTGCCCTTGGCTCAGCCCTTGACCGCCATCGAGGATCTCCAGATCCAGCCCCTTGGGATGGCCCCGCACAAAGGGCCCCAACCCGGCAAATTCCAGCGCCCGCATCAATCGCGCGTCATCGCGCTCCAGCAGGGTCAGGTTCAGGTTCTCGCGCAGACTGCCCGTGAACAGCCGCACATCCTGCCCCAGATAGCCGATCATCCGGCGCAAATCGCGCGGCGCGATCTGCCCCATGTCGGTGCCATCCAGCATCAACCGCCCCCGGCTCGGGACGTAAAGCCCCGACAAGAGCTTGAGAAAGGTCGATTTCCCCGACCCGTTGGTGCCCAGCACCGCCACCACCTGACCGGGCTGAATGATCAACCCCGGAATATCCAGCACCGGCGCGCCGCTTGCGTCATAGGCAAACTGCACTTCGCGCAACTCATAGGCACCACGCAACGCCGTGCGCCGCAAATAACTGCGCCCCTCGGCCTCATCCTGCTCCGCCAGTGCCATCGCATCCAGACCCGCCAGCGCCGATTTCACATTGCCCCACCGCGCCAATGTGCCCGAGAGTTGCGTGAGCGGCCCCAGCGTGCGGCTGGTCAGAATCCCCACGGCGATGATCGACCCCACGGTGAACTCGCCCGCGAACACCAGATAGGACCCAAGGATCACCGCCACGATATAGGTGGCCTGCTGCACCGCCTGCGCCCAGAATGTCAGCACCGATCCCAGCCGCCGCTGCTCGCTCGACTTGATCGCCTGAATTGCGGTCAACTCGCCCCAGATCCGACGAAACCGATCTTCGGCCCGCTGCGTCTTGAGCGTATCGAGCTCAAAAATCGCCTCATGCAAGAGGCGCGCGCCCCGCGCCCCCGCGCCCTGCATCTCCTGTGTGAGCCGCATCATCCGGCGTTGCAGCAGGAAACCGGGGATCACCATGATGATCCCGCCCGCGATCAACACCCAGACCACATTGCCCGCAATCGACGCCACCAGCGCCAGAAACACCACGATAAACGGCAGATCCGTCAGCGTGCCAATGGTCGAGGCGGTAAAGAACTCGCGCACCGATCCGAATTCCCGCATCGCCGAGAAGATCTGCGACGGGCTCTTGCTGGCAATCTCGGACCGCATCCCCAGAATACGGTCCATCAGCACCCGCTGCACATTCAATTCGATCTGCCGCCCGGCCCCGTCCATCAACTGCGCCCGCGCGATCTTGAGCGCGGCTTCCATCACCAGCGCCAAACCGGCCCCTGCGGCCAAGACCCAGAGCGTCGCCTCGGATTGATGCGGGATCACCCGGTCATAGACCTGCAGCGCAAAGAGCGCGACCGCAACCGCGAGGATATTGGCCACGAAAGACCCAAGCGCCACCTCCGCAATATGCCGTCGGAACCCGGCAAACTGGCTCCAGAACCAATGCGCCGCGGTCTCGGGCGCGTCATGCACCCGGCTCAGGCTCTGCACCGGGGCCGCGGCCCGCACGATGATACCGGCAAAGAACGGCGCGAACTCCGCCAACGGCACCTCGGCGCGCTGATCGACACAGGTCGTGTCATGGATCGTCAACACGTCGCCCGCCTGCGACAGCACCAGCACGAATTGCCCGCTCGTCATCTGCGCCAGCGCGGGCCAGTGATCGGGATGCGGCTGCGCCACCGGCTCGACCCGCGCCATCAGCCCCGCGGCCTCCAGCCCATCAGCCAGCGCGCGCGGCTGATCGACCGACCCGCCCCCCGCCTTGCTGGCAATCATCGCCTCCAGAATATCACGCTCGACCGCCTCGACCCCCAACAGCGCGGCATAGGCACCGCCCAGCTTGGCCCGCGCCACCGCCCGCTCGCCGAACCGCGCGGGCTGCGGGCCATTGGCCTCTGCCTTTGCCGCGCGCGCGTTGGTGGTGATCGTCAGGGCGACGGGGGCCTTGGTCAAATCCGGCTCCCCTCCGCCAGCACGCCCAGATGCCGCGCCAATTGCAGCCGCGTGAGCGCCAGATCGTATTTCAGCGCCAGCGCCCGCGCCTGCCTTTGGGCAAAGGTCTCGTAGACGCCAACCACATCCATGACCTCGCGCTGCCCGGCATCATATTGCGCCTGAAAGAGATCGAGATTGGCCCGCGCCGTATCACGCAGCGCACTGGCCTCGCCCACCTGCCGCGACAGGGCACTCAACTGCCCTTCAAGCCGTTGCACCACCCGGTTGCTGTCCTCATCGGCCTGCGCGCGGCGGCGCTTGGCGGCTTCCTTTTCAGCGTCCACAGCCTTCAACTGCGCCCCGGTGCCCAAGCCCAGCAATTGCTCGGACCGCAGGTTGAGCCCGAAACTCGTGTCGCCATTGCCCACCGTGCCCCCGGCGGTCAACCCCGGCAAGAGGCCCGCCCGCACCATCACCGCCTCGGCGGTGTCACGCTCGGCCTCGGCCATGGCGCGCAACACATCGAGCGCCGCAACAGACCCCGCCTCCACCGGCACTTCCGACAGGCCCGTCACACCTCCCAAGGGGCACGCCGCCATCGCGTTCAACTCCGCAACTGCCGTGGCCTCGGCCTCTTGCTGCCCGGCCATCACCTCGCGGATTTCCGCCAGACGCGAACGCAGGATATTGAGGTCGGACATATCCGACACACCGCCCTTGACCCGCTCCGACATGATCCATTCGAAATGGCTCATATCCTCCAGCGTGCGCCGCTCCAGCACCAGCCGCTCGCGCGCCTGCGACGCATCAAGATAGAGCGACAGCGCCTCGAACACCCGCTTGTTGACATCCTCGGCCAGCGTCACGGCGGCCACCTCGACATCGGCCTTGGCAAAGGCGCGCTCAGCCTTCTTGCGGCCATTGTCAAAGAGCACCTGCTCGACGATCAACTGGCTCACCAGATCGCTCAGACTGGTCAGGCTGATGTTGGGTCCGATCCTTGGCAACCAGTTCTTTGACGCCGCCTCGGCGCGCAACCGCGCGCTCAGCAAATCCGCCTCGGCGGTGCGACTATAGGCAGCCATAACCGACCCCGCCACCTGATCAAAGCTGCTGCCCGTCACCAGAACCGACCGGCGCGCCTGCAAATCGCGGATGATTTCCGATTGCGCGGCCTCTTTGGCACGCGCCTCTTGATCGGGCCGCATATCCGGCCCTGCGGCGGCCCGCGATACTTCTGCGTCGCTGGCATCGTCCCGCAAACACCCCGCAAGCGCCATACAGACCCCCGCAACCAACACGCCCCTCGTTACAGTCCCCATACTAAATCCTCCGACCGTTCCGGCCTTGTCTTTGGAGACGCGCGCCCCGACTGGGGCGCGCATCCCTGTCGGGCATCAGGTGACGATCTGAATATCCTCATCCACCACGACCGTGGCATCATTGCCCAGCGTGTAGATGTCGAACGCCTGACCGTCGATCACGGTGCGGCCTGCGGCCTCGGCCCCGATCAGCGTCACGCGATCATCCGCGCCCCCCTGCACCAGAACCGTGTCACTATTGCCCGAGAGCGCCAGAACCTGCGCCTCGGTCAGACTCAACTGCGCCTGATCGCCAAACCGCAGGTCAATCGCCTCGATATCAAAGGCACTCAGGTTGGGATTGGCGATGTTCACAACCGAGGTGCTGGTCTCGTCCAGAACCACAAAGGTGCTGGCGGTATTGCCCCCCGCATCGGTGCTCGTCACCACCAGTTGCGAGCCATCCGGGACCGGCGAAAGCTGCCCCGCCCCGTCAAGAAAGAAGTAATCCGTCTCGCCGGTGAACTGGTTGGCCTGCTCGCCCAGTGCCAATTCGCGCACATTGCCGCCGGCATCGACCTGATGGATGCTCACATCATCGGCGCTCGTTTCCACCGTGGCATTGCGATAGCCGTCCCCCTGCCGGAAATAGCCCACGATCCCCGGAGTATCGGGGGCGACCATATCCAACGTCAGGCTCCCCGTGATCTCACGCGTATTGCCCGCCCAGTCGGTGGCCGAGACCACCATCGCGGCCTGACCGTCCTGCCGGGGAATATCCCCGGTGGGCAGGGTCACGGACCAGTTGCCATTGGCATCGACCACCGCCTGATAGGTCCGGCCAAAGACCCGCACCTCGGCGCTCGATCCCGGCTCCACCTGCCCCCTCAGGGTCACACCCGCCGCCGCCTCTGCGATATTTATGATATTGTCGGACGTCACCGGGCCATCCTGGCTCAGTGCGCTGACCAGCGTATCCACCCGCACCGTATCGGTGAGGAAGGCGATATTGCCCGCCGCATCGGTCACATCGACCCGCAAGGCGACGTCGCGCTCGCCGGACGCAATCTCGTTGGGGCCAAAATTCGCCACCCAATTGCCATTGGCCGCGACCTGCGCCTCATGCCGCACCCCGTCGATGGTGACAAACACCCGGCTGCCCGGCTCAATGGTGCCGGTGACACTGAAACCGCCCGTGGCAATGTCATTGTTGATCACATCGCGCCCATCCGCGCCAATCGCGAGGTTGAGATCGCTCAGGCTGAGGTTGTCCACCTGCGTATCGACCCGCACCGTCGCCGCGACCTCGGTCGGATTGCCCGCCGCATCGACCGTGCGCGCGCTCACCTCGGGCACATGCGTGCCACGCGTGATCTCGGCGCTTTCATAGCGGCTCTGCCAACGACCCGCGCCATCGGCCTGCACCGTATGCGCGACCCCGTCGAGACTGACAACCACCGTCGCCCCCGGATCAGCGGTGCCCGTGACCAGCACCCCGGCATCGGCCTCGGCGCCGTTGATGATGCCATCCCCGCCAATCGCGCCGGCGTTCAGCGTCAAGAGACCGGTCTCGGTATCCACACTCACCGATTGCCGCAACGCGCTGACGTTGCCCGCCGCATCGGTGGCCACCGCCACCACATCGCCGGTATAGGTGCCGCCCGCAATCTGCGCGCCGGTAAAGGTGGCGGCCCACCGACCATCCGCCGCCACGACCGCATCGACCACCGCCGCACCAAAGGTGAGCGTCACCGCAGACCCCGGCTCGACCGTGCCACTCATGGTGAACCCATCGCCCTGTTCAGCGGCGTTGATCACCCCATCGGCACCACCCGGCGTGCCGGTCATGCCGAAATCGCGCACCTCGGTATCCACGCGGAATGTCCCGCTGGTGCTGCTGGCATTGCCCGCAGCATCGACCGTGGTCGCGGTTACCTCTGTCTCATACTGCCCACCGGACAAGGTGCCGGGATCGAACTCTGCCGCCCAGATACCGCCCTCGCCCACGATCACCTCGCGGGACACGCCCTCAACCGTGACCGTCACCACGGCCCCCGGCGTCGAGGTGCCGGTGATCACCACACCGGCGGCCGCGTCTGCCGCATTGACCACACCATCGCCGCCAACCGCACCAGAATTGATCGCAATCGGATGCGGCACCGTATCAATCGCCACCACATCCGTGACCACAGTCGCATTGCCAAAACCGTCCGTCGCGGTGACCACCACCGCGACCTCGCGCTCGCCACCGGGAATATCGGCGGGGTTGAACACCACCTGCCACTGACCATCCTCGCCAATCACCGTGGTCTCGGTCACGCCCTCGATCACCACGGCGACCTCAGCCCCCGGCTCTCCGCTGCCGGAGATCTCGATCCCGTCCGCATGACCCTCGGCATTGACGATATCGTCGGTCGAGACGACACCCTCCTCGATGACCACCTCGGGCGGCGTGGTGTGGATCACCACGACCGGCCCCTCCAGCGTGGTCTCGGTGCCATCGGGTTCCTTGACCACGACAACCACATCATGCGCGCCATCCTCGGGCAAGGTCTCACCCTCGAACACGACCTCCCATTTTCCCGCCGCATCGGCCTCGGTGATGACGGTCTGATCGCCAATCGTTACCTCGATCCGGGACCCCGGCTCGGCATCGCCGGTTATGGTGATCGCGGGATCGTCCTGATCTCCGCCAATCGTGATCGCGTCATCCTCATTGACCGTTGGCGCGATGCGCCCGCGCTCACCGCCGCCGCCATCGCCCCCAAGCACAGCCGCCGCCGCAAGCCCCGCAGCCCCGACGCCACCCAACCCCAATAGGCCGCCGCCGCCCAGCAGCGCGGCGCCCAGCATCGACACCTCATCCGCCACAGGCGCCGTAACCTCGCTGCCACCCAAAAAGATCAGATCTTCATCCGGGCTCCACTTGGCCCAATGCTCGGCCGGACCGTATTGCGCATAAACCGCCCCGTCGCCGCCCTCGCTCAACGTCGCCTCGTTGATGTAGCCGTCGGCGCTTAGAAACAAGCGGCTGGTCGGCGTGCCCGATGCCGAATAATACCCCTCCAGCACGACCACCCGACCATCCGCCAGATTGATCACAAGATTGGACCCATCCCGGGTAAAACCCTGAATGTCCATCTGTCGAAGATTGAGGGAAAGTTCCTGTCCGTCTCCCGCCGAAATGACCGTAACGCCACCTTGACCGGAAATAGACCCACGCTGCGATTGACCCGCACTTGTGCGGGTTACAAAATCTACCACCTTCATTACACCACCACTCTGACCTCAGGGTTCGACACTTTCTTGCGCCGATATTGTTTATTCCGTCCTAATTATCTTTATTTCGGCCCATTCGCTAGATGTTTTGAAACAAACTCCGCAAAATGTGCCGTTTTGCCATAGATATGGAAAGACTGAGTCTATTAGGACACGCTGCGCCATGCTCAGGGGGCGATCACGCGATCTGCCGCCCGGTCTCCGCCCCTCGGACAAGGGGTTGACGCGCGCCGCGCCAATCCACACAGTCGTCCGGTCTACACTCCCGTCACGACAGGACCGCCCCCATGGCCACCCAGCTTTCCGATACCGTGGGCCTGCTGCGCGAATTGATCGCCTTTCCCACGATCTCCGAACTCAGCAATCTCGACATGATCGCCTATATCGGACACCATCTTGAATCCGCAGGTGCGCGGGTGGACATCATTCACGACGAGATCGGCCACAAGGCCAATCTCTTCGCCACCATCGGACCAGAGGTGGATGGCGGCATCGTGCTCTCGGGTCATTCCGATGTGGTGCCCGTGGCCCAGCAGGATTGGGCCTCCGACCCGTTCGAGTTGACAGAACATGACGGGCATCTCTACGGGCGCGGCACCTGCGACATGAAGGGATTCATCGCCGCCGCCACCGCCATGGCGCCCTATTTTGCCGAACGCGTGCGCGACCGCCCCATCCACTTTGCCTTTACCTATGACGAGGAAGTCGGCTGTTTCGGTGCTCAGGCCCTGGTCGAGAGCCTGCGCGCCCGCGGCCTGCGCCCCGGCGTGGCGATCATCGGCGAACCCACGATGATGCGCGTGATCGAAGGGCACAAGGGCTGCTACGAATACACCACCCATTTCTGCGGTCTGGCCGGGCACGGCTCTGCCCCGGACCGGGGCGTGAACGCGGTGGAATACGCCGTGCGCTACGTCAACCGCCTGCTGGAACTGCGCGAGGCCCTGCGCGCCCGCGCACCCAAGGACAGCCGCTTTGATCCGCCCTGGACCACGATCAACACCGGCTCGCTCAAGGGCGGCGTGGCCCATAACGTGATCGCCTCCAACGCCACGATCGAATGGGAAATGCGCCCGGTGCAGGCCGCCGACGCCAGCTTCGTCAAAGAGGACCTGCGTCGCTATTGCGAGGAAATGCTCCTGCCCCGGATGCGCGAAATCTGCCCCGAGGCCAGCATCGTCACCGAAATCATCGGCGAGGTCGACGGGTTGGAACCCGCCGAGGTAAACGAGGCGCGCGACATCATGATGGAACTCACCGGCGCCAATGGCGCCGACCTCGTGCCCTTTGGCACCGAGGCGGGGCTATTCCAGAGCTACGGCATGTCCGCCGTGGTCTGCGGCCCCGGCTCGATTGATCAGGCCCATAAACCCGACGAATACCTCTCGCTCGACCAACTCCAGCAATGTCTCGACATGCTGGGACGGTTGGGCGACAGGCTGGAACGCTGAGGGGCAATGGTGGCCCCCGCGCGGCACAAGGCGCGGAACGCGCCGCCGCTCACACCCGCCGAAAGGTCAGGTAATGCGGCACGCGCCCCTCGCGCAGCGCCTTTTGCTCATAGCGCGTGGAAATCCAGTCATCCCAGGGATTGCGCCAATCCTCAGGCCCCTCCGCCAGCCACTCGAATCCTGCACGCGGCACCTCTTCGAGGGTCTGGCGCACATAATCGGGAATATCCGTGGCGACCCGGAAAATCGCGCCCTTTTTCAACACCTTGGCCAGCGGCGCCAAATGCTCTTGCGTCACGAAACGCCGCCGGTGATGGCGCTTCTTGGGCCAAGGATCAGGATAGAGCAGAAACGCCCGCGCGACTGACCCCTCGGGCAGCACATCAAACATGTTGCGGACATCGCCGGGATAAACCGCAACATTCCGCGCCCCCGCCCCGCGGATTTTCCCCAAGAGCATCGCCACGCCATTGATGAACGGCTCACAGCCGATGATCCCGGCTTGCGGATTTTGCACGGCCTGATGCACCATATGCTCACCGCCGCCAAACCCGATCTCGAGCCAGACCTCACGCTCCCCGAAAAGCGCGGCCAAATCAATCGGTTGCCGCTCGGGGTTCACGTCCCAATCGACCGGCCCCGGCGACAGTTTCGCCAGATCCTCGTCCAGATAGGTCTCTTGGCTTGGCCGCAGGGTCTTGCCCTTGAACCGACCATAGAAATTGCGCCACGGCGCGCCTGTCGGATGTCTGTCCTGACTCATTCCTTGCCAAACTGGCGCGTGAGGTTCACGCGCCAGCCCCTTGATCACACGGCGTTTTTCAGAGCATCAACCAGATCGGTCCGCTCCCAGCTAAAGCCGCCATCGGCCTCGGGCGGACGCCCGAAATGGCCATAGGCAGCGGTGCGTGCATAGATGGGCCGCGTCAGCGACAGATGCTCACGGATGCCGCGCGGGGTCAGGTCCATGCACTCCGCCACGGCCTTTTCGATGGCACTTTCATGCACTTGGCCGGTTCCATGGGTATCGACATAGATCGACAACGGCTTGGCCACGCCAATC
>JBLRXE010000031.1:0-13016 GCA_047920895.1 Roseovarius sp. | reverse complement strand
ATGCGGGGTTATTGCCGACAATATGGAAAAGTGGTGGGCGACCTAGGAATCGAACCTAGCGTGCGTCTCCGCGAGGGAGTTACAGTCCCCTGCCACACCTTGCGGCCTGTCGCCCACTGTCCGGCGCTTGCGCGTCTGACGTGGGGGGCTGATTACTAGCGGCGGCTTGCTGCGTCAACCGGAAAATCGCTTGCAAGCGGTGCTTGCCCGTCGCATTGTCGCGGGCCGGAAAAGAGGGGCCTTACAGCCATGAAAAAACCCCGTTGGGTGATCGACAAGGAACAGGCCAAGCGGGCGTCCGCCTCTGAGACCGTGTGGCTCTTTGGGCTGCATGCCGTGCGCGACGCGCTGGAAAATCCCGCCCGCGACAAGCTGCGCCTGATCGTTACAAAGAATGCCGCGGACAAGCTGGAGACAGCGATTGCGGCCAGTGGGATCACCCCCGAAGAGGTCGATCCGCGCAAATTCAATGCGCCCCTTGACCCCGGTTCGGTGCATCAGGGGGCCGCACTCGAGGTCAGGCCGCTGGATTGGGGGCCGATGGGCGAGGTCTGTCTGGGGGATGGCCGCAGCGCGCCGCGCGTGGTGCTGCTCGATCGGGTGACAGACCCGCATAACGTCGGCGCGATCCTTCGTTCGGCCGAGGTGTTCGGCGCGCGGGCGGTGATCGCCCCCCGCCACCACGCCGCCCCCGAGACCGGCGCGCTCGCCAAGACCGCCAGTGGCGCGCTGGAGCGGCAGCCCTATCTGCGGGTGCGCAATCTGGCCGATGCGATCATCGAGTTGCAGGCGATGGGCTATCTGGTGCTGGGGTTGGCCGGTGAGGCGGAGATGACCATCGAGACAGCACTTGAGGGCAAGCGCGACCGGCCCGTGGCCCTCGTGCTCGGGGCTGAGGGGCCGGGGTTGCGGGAACGCACGCGCGAGGTCTGTGATGCCTTGGTGCGGATTGATTTCGCCAGCGATTTCGGTTCTCTCAACGTGTCCAATGCGGCGGCCGTGGCGCTCTACGCCGCGCGGGGCTGAGGCAGGGCGGCGGCATCTTCAAAGGCATGGAGAAACCGCCCCTTGATCATCCAGCTTAGCCCAAAGGCGCAGAGCCCGAGGGATTCAAGCAGAAAGGTCAGGCGCAGGCTGTCCCACAGCGTCTCGATGCTTTGGGCCATGCCGAGGGGCAGGATCACTTCGAGCAGCGCCGCCTTGACCGCCAACACCCCCACGACGCCAAAGATGATCCGTCCAAGCGTGCGATACCACAGGTTGCGCCGGTTCTTGCGGTTGCCGGTGAGGCGTGCGGCGGTGGTGTTCTCGCGGGTGAAGACGAAGGTCGAGAAATAGCCCAGCACGAGGAACATCACGCCTGCCGCGCCGAAATGCATCATGTGCAGGGCGGTGGGCACATCCGGGCCGATGGCGGCAAAACTGGCCCAGAAATCATGGCTGATCTGGCCTGTGACCGTGCCGCCCGGCGGGTGAAATCCCTCTGGGCCGCGGGCATTGGTCAGGAACACGCGCGCCACTTGGCCGGCGTAGGCACAGCCAGAGCCGGTGGTGGGCACAAAGGCCACGATCACGGCGGCCACCCCCGCCAGTTTCAAAAGCGCCACATCATACCAATGCCAGCCCAGACATCCCTCTCGCCCCGGCACGCGAAAGCTATAGAAAAACATCAGTAAGAGGCCGATAAAGCTGAGCGCGCTCACGAGAATATCCCCGCCGATGCGGCTGAAATAATAATGGCTGATCGAGGCGTTGAAACAGGTTTTGGTCAGGATCGACACTAGCCCAAGCGACACCGGCAGGCCAAGCGCCACATAGCCCACGCCCAGATTGAGGCGGCGCAGGTCGATGTCGAACGGTAGATCGCGCAGATCGGGTGCAGGCTGAGTGGGATCGGTCATCGGGCATGTCCTTGGTCAGGCTGACAGGACAAGCGTAGCGCAGGTTCGCCGCAACCCGAAACGCTTTCACGCCTCAGGCGGCGTCCTCCTCGCTCTCAGCCTCCGGCGCGGTCCAGCGGTTGACGTAATCGGATTGATAGACCTTGTCCGCCGACCTGGTCGATCGCTTGGGCTTGCGCACCGCATAGTCGAGGATGATCCCGCCATCGGCCAAGGACCCCGACAGGCGCGGGCGCTTGCCGGTCACATTGGGATTCGTCGTCGTCACCACCTTGCGGGCATGTGCGGGCTTGAGCGGTTGCAGCGCGCAATGCAGCACCTCATACCCAAGCGTTGCCTCCCAGAAGCCATACACCATCTCGGGATTGATCTGGTAAAAGGAATGGTTGACCCAGTTGTTGCACGGGCTGTGCCCGATCAGCACGCCGCCGGGTTTCAGCATCTTGTGGATGTTGCGATAGGCGGTGGGCAGGTCAAAGATATGCTCGCAGGTGCCGCCGTCATAGATCACGTCGAACTTGCGCTCCAACTTCTTGGGCAGGTCGGCGCTCAGGTCCTGAATGATGCTGGCCTTTTCGAACTCCGACACATCCATCGAGTCGACCGAGGCAAACCCGAGTTTCTCGAAGAAGGCTTCCGCGTATGTTTCTCCTTCGGGAACGAGATCGGCCTCGCTCACCCCCGGCATATGGTCGGCCAGCACCTGTGCAAACATTCGCGACGAGGCGCCGCGCCGCGATCCGAGCCAGCGTTGTCGCCCCAGCATCAGAAAGCTGCCGCTCAGATCATGCCCCTTGACCGCCTCGATCAATCGCGCAGCAAGGGTATCGGGAATGGCCATGGTCTGCTCTCCGATAGATCCGGCTTCTGTGGCCGGGTTTTTTCTTGCCACAATCGGCTGCCTTGGTCGCATCTTCCTGTTTTTAGAGGGCCAGATCAAGGCTTCTGATGTGATGGGACGTGCGATATTGCCGCCGACAGCCGGGCTTGACCCTTGGGCGCGGCTCTACTAATTAGCAGCGGTGTGCGGGCGTTGTGTAATGGTAAGACCCTTGCCTTCCAAGCAAGAGACGCGGGTTCGATTCCCGCCGCCCGCTCCATCCAAATCCCAGTGCAATTTGCCTTTCGGTTGATCTGTGCCCTTGACCCCGGCGCCATCGCCCGCCAAGAACCTTGGCCAATGGATGAGGAATAAGAACCTATGGTGCGCAGGGCCGAAAACGGGGCTGATCTGCTGGATCGCGAGAAATCGAAACATGTGGGCGCCCTGGCCGAGCTTTGGCCATTTCTGCGCCCCTATCGCCCGCTGCTGACGGCCGCGATTCTGGCGCTGGTCATCACCGCCACTGTGGCGCTGATGCTGCCCCTCGCAGTGCGCCGGGTGGTGGACAGTTTCAGCGCCGAAAACGGCGCTATCCTAGACCAGTATTTCGCGGCGGCGGTGCTGATTGCGGCACTTCTGGCGGTGGGCACCGGTCTGCGGTATCTGCTGGTCACGCGTTTGGGTGAGCGGGTCGTGGCAGATATCCGCAAGGCGGTGTTCGACCGTGTGATCGGCATGAGCCCGGCCTTTTTCGAGCGGCTGATGACCGGCGAAGTTCTGAGCCGCATCACAACCGATACGACGCTAATTCTCTCGGTCATCGGGTCCTCGGTCTCGATCGCGCTGCGCAATCTGCTGATCCTGATCGGTGGCATGGGCCTGATGATGCTGACCTCGGCCAAGCTGACGGGGCTTGTGCTCTTGATCGTGCCGCTGGTGATCGTGCCGATCCTCACCTTGGGGCGGCGGATGCGCGTGCTGAGCCGGGAGAATCAGGACTGGATCGCGCAGAGTTCCGGCAATGCTTCCGAGGCGCTTTTGTCGGTGCAGACGGTGCAGGCCTTTACCCATGAGGGCGAGAGCCGTGCGCGTTTTGCCGATGTGACCGAGCGCAGCCATGACGCCGCGCGCCGCCGGGTGAATACCCGTGCGCTGATGACGGTGATCGTGATTTTTCTCGTGTTCACCGGCATTGTCGGCGTGCTCTGGATTGGTGCGCGCGATGTGCGCGCAGGCGGTATGACGGCGGGCAGCCTCGTGCAATTTGTCATCTACGCGGTGATGGTCGCGGGCGCGGTTGCGGCGCTCTCGGAGATCTGGGGCGAATTGCAGCGCGCGGCGGGCGCCACCGAGCGTCTGGTCGAATTGTTGCAGGCCGAAGACGCGGTGCGCGATCCTGCGCGCCCGGTCCCTGTGCCGCGCCCGGTGCGGGGCGAGATCGCCTTTGAGGATGTGCAATTCGCCTATCCGTCGCGCCCCGGTATTCCGGCACTGGATCATGTGAGCCTGACCATCCGCCCCGGCGAGACCGTGGCCCTTGTCGGTCCTTCGGGCGCGGGCAAGACCAGCGTCATTCAACTGATCCAGCGGTTCTATGACCCGGACGCGGGGCGCATCACGCTGGATGGCGTATCGCTCTCGGACATGGCGCGGCACGAGTTCCGCCGCGATCTGGCGCTGGTGCCGCAAGACCCGGTGATCTTTGCCGCCTCAGCTCGCGACAACATCCGCTTTGGCCGGCTCGATGCGACCGAGGCCGAGATCGAGGCTGCCGCGCGGGCGGCCAATGCGCATGACTTCATCCTGCGCCTGCCCGAGGGCTATGACACCTATGTGGGCGAGCGTGGCGTGATGCTTTCAGGCGGGCAAAAGCAGCGCATCGCCATTGCGCGTGCCATCCTGCGCGACGCGCCTGTTCTCCTGCTGGACGAGGCCACATCCGCGCTGGATGCCGAGAGCGAACGTGCGGTGCAGTCGGCGGTCGAAGCGATGGCACGCACCCGCACCACGATTATCGTGGCCCACCGTCTGGCGACGGTGAAAAAGGCCGATCGTATCGTGGTGATGGATCAGGGGCGGATCGTGGCGCAGGGCACGCATGACAGCCTTGTGGCCGAGAATGGTCTCTATGCGCGGCTGGCGCGGCTGCAATTCACCGATGGCGAGGCCGCCTGAGAGGTCTGAGCGCACCCGTGGCGTGACGTGGTTGGTTTTGTGGACCGCCTCGCAAACGCGTCCGTTCAGGAACAGAGCACGGGTTACACCGGGCACGAATGTAAGGCGGCCCCGCGGATCATCCCTCAGAAAGACATGATCTGCGTATCTTCCGCCAAGAGGCGCATGGCCGTGGCGGATGGTTTGGCGGCGGTGTTGACTTGGTATGTCATGGTCACTTTTTGCCAAAGATGAATTTTGAAACCGTGGTTTCAGAGACATCTTGAGCCCTTGACGAAGGCGAGGGCATTGATTCGAATCAATCCTGTTACAGGATTGAAATTTAATACTTGCCGTCGCCCAACCGCGCCAGAATGGGGGCGGTGTCGAGCCTGCCAATCGCCCCCGCCACCCGTCCGCGCGGATCGCTGAGGCGCGTTGCGATATAGGCCCCCGCCACCGCATCCGGCGCTTGTCGCATCAGCACCGAGGCGGTGAGCAGCGTGGCGAGGCTCTCGGCATACCACCGCGCCTGTGCCTCTTCGGGCAGTTTGGGGAAGGTCTGCATATGTGCCTTGAGGGCCGCGTCAAAGCGGCGGTCCTGACCCGTGACGCTGGCCAGTTCCGCGCTCAGCACATCCCCTGCCAGCGGCTCTTTACGCAGGGTGCGCAGAATATCAAGGCAGATGACATTTCCCGAGCCTTCCCAGATCGAATTGAGTGGGGCTTCGCGGTAGAGGAGGGGCAGGGGGGTATCCTCGACATAGCCCATGCCGCCCACGGCCTCCATCGCCTCATAGACCACACCCGGACAGAGCTTGTTGCCGAGGAATTTCGCGAGTGCCACGCCGAGGCGGGCAAAGGCGCGATCCGTCGCCCCACGCCCGTCAAAGGCCCGCGCGACATGCAGCCCAAGCGCCAGCGTGCCCTCCCAATCGAGCGTGAGGTCGGTCAGGACCGCGCGCATCAAGGGTTGGTCGATCAGTTGTTTCTGAAAGGCTGCGCGGTGGCATGCCCAGTCATGCGCCTGATCCAATGCGGCTCGCATCAGGCCCGCCGGGGCCATGGCGGTATCGAGCCGGGTGTGATGCACCATTTCCAGAATGGTGCGCAGCCCCGCACCTTCGTCGCCTAGCCGATAGGCGATGGCCCCGTGATACTCGATCTCGGCCGAGGCATTGGCGCGGTTGCCCAGCTTGTCCTTCAAGCGTTGGATCTGGATGCCATTGCGCGCGCCCTCCAGCCAGCGTGGCACCAGAAAGCAGGTCAGCCCCGCAGGGGCCTGCGCCAGCGTGAGAAACCCGTCCGACATCGGCGCGGAGCAGAACCATTTATGCCCGATAAGGCGATACTGCCCGCCCTCGGGTGTGGCCGTGGTGGCATTGCTGCGGATGTCCGATCCGCCCTGCTTTTCGGTCATCGCCATGCCGAGCGTAGCACCCGGCTTGCGCACCAGCGGCTTGGGGGCCGGATCATAGGCCCGCGCTGTAAGCTTGGGCACCCAGTCGGCAAAGAGCGCCTTGTCGGCCCGGAGTGCGGGCACGGCGGCATAGGTCATGGTCATCGGACAGCACACGCCCGGCTCGACCTGAGAGGTGAGATAGACCATCGCGGCATGGCTGGCGTGCCCGCCCCTGGCCCCCTCCCACGGCAGCGCGGCGTAGCCCGCGCCGATACCCGTGCGCATTAGGTCGTGATAGGCAGGATGAAAAAGCACCTCGTCGCGCCTGCGCCCGCCTGCGTCAAACAGCAATAATTCAGGCGGGTGACGGTTGGCGGCGCGCCCTGCCGCGCGCAGTGCCTCGGTGCCGATGCGCGCGCCGTAGGCGGCCAGCACTTCGCAATCGGCACCCGCCGCCGTCGCATGGGTCTGCAAGCCCGGATCACCCGACCAGAGATCAAGATCGCCGCGCGGCGTGGGCTGGTTGGTCACCTCATGGGTGACGAGCAAATCCTGTGCTGGGCTGTCGTGCATCGGGCTCTCCTTTGACGTGTATGCTAGAGTGCGCCGCAGCGTGGTGAAAGGGGATTCACAAAGCGACCCGCCTGTGGCATGGTTCGCGCAACGCCCGGCACGAGGCGGATTGAAGAGGCAGAACATGACATCGCGCAGCCGCCCTTGGGGCCTTTTGATCTTTTTCCTGATCGCCTTCTTTCTTGGGGCCTATTTCACCTTTGCCGCAGTGCAGGGGGATTACGGCCTGTTCCGTCGCGCTGAAATCGACGCGCAGCGCGTGGAGTTGCAGGTGCAGCTTGACGCGCTCAACGCCCGCGTGGGGCGGATGGAGAATCTGACCCGGCGCCTGTCGGACGGCTATCTTGACCTTGATCTTCTGGACCAGCAGGCGCGCGAGGTGCTTGGTCTGTTGCGCAGCGACGAGATCGTGATCCGCTGATCCGCGTCACGCTTCCGCCTTCTTCTCCCAACGCCCGCCCGCTTCGGACCAGTATTGCGCGGCACAGCCTGCGCCGGTCAGCGCCTTCCACTGACCGCGCGCCACCTGAACCGCCGCATCGTCATTGCCGTCAAAGAGGATACAGACCCGTTCCATCGTCTGCACCTCATCACCGCTCACCTCGGCCCCGTCGATCGCCATGAGGCAGGCCGCGTCATTGGGGTGCGCGGTTTGCGTGGTCAGCAGAACCGGCTGATCGGCGTCATGCGGCCCGCCTGCAATCCCGTGCGGCAGAAACCCATCCTCAGGCCCCAGCCAGAGCCGCTCATCGAGCCAGGCCAACCGGGCGGCATCCCTCCCCCGCACCGCCACCCGCCAGCCCGCGCCCAAGGATTTCTCCAGTAGCATCGGCAGCGTCGCCTCGAGCGGCTGGCGTGTCAGATGGTAGAAGTAGACAGCCCCCATCAGCTCTCCTCAAGCATGTCCGCCACCAGCCGGTTGAGCGCCATGACGCCCCAGCCGGTCGCCCCCTTGGGCGCATAGGTCGTGTCGGCCTTGACGCTGGCTACGCCCGCGATGTCGAGATGCACCCATGGCATACCGTCCCGCACGAAGCGGTGCAGGAATTCCGCCGCCGTGATTGTGCCTGCCGGTCGCCCGCCCGAGTTCTTCACATCCGCGATCTGGCTCTTCATGATGTCGGCATAGGCCTGCCCCAAGGGCAAGCGCCACGCGCCTTCGCCCTCGGTCTTGGCCGCGCGCAGAAAGGCGTTGCACAAGCTGTCGTCATTGCTGAGCACGGCGGCGTTTTCATGACCCAAGGCCACGATACAGGCGCCGGTGAGGGTGGCCAGATCTATCATGCCGCGCGGCTTGTAGGTTTCCTGCGCATACCACAGCACATCGGCCAGCACGAGCCGCCCCTCGGCATCGGTGTTGATCACCTCGATGGTGTCGCCCTTCATCGAGGTCACGACATCGCCGGGGCGGGTGGCCCGGTCCGAGACCATGTTCTCTACCAACCCGACCAGACCCACGACATTTGCCTTGGCCTTGCGCTGCGCCAGAACGCGCATCACGCCGGCGACAACGCCAGCGCCGGCCATGTCCATGGTCATCTCCTCAAGACCGGCTGACGGTTTGATGGAAATTCCGCCCGTGTCGAAAACCACGCCCTTGCCGATGAGGGCCAGAGGTGCCTCGCCCTTGGGGCCGCCCTGCCATTCCATCACCGCCAGCTTCGAGGGGCTAATACTGCCTTGGCCCACCGAGAGGAGCGCGCCCATCCCGAGCTTTTCCATGTCCTTTTCCTCAAGGATGGTGATCTTGAGGCCCAGATCCTTCATCGCGGCAATGCGGTTGGCGAATTCGGTGGTGGTCAGGTGATTGGCCGGCTCGCTGACCAGATCGCGGGTAAAGAACACGCCTTCGGCCAAGGCCAGCGCGGGGGCGGCCTCGGCGGCCATCTCATCGGGCCTGCCGGTCATCAGCGTTACCGTGCCGGAGTCCTGGGGGTCGGTTTTGGACTTGTGTGGGGTAAAGTCATAGGCGCGCAGCAGCACGCCAAGCAGCATATCGACCGGGCGGCGCAGCGCCGACCCAAGGATGAGAAGCGGTTTGTCGCCCTTGATGCGACCAAGGTTCACGCCCGCGCGGCGGCTCTCGGCGGGGGTGGCGCTGCGCGGAAGGATCACCACATCCACTGCCTCGGCGACCATGCCAGAGGGCCAGTTGATCGTGATCACGTCGCCGGGTTTCTTGTCGCTGAGTGCCGCCGCCTCGACCAGCCGCGCAAGGGTGCCGCGCGTTATGCGGTTGATCTTGCGCGCGCCCGCGTCCAGCTTGCCTTCGGGGGGAATGATCACCGCGATACGGCCGGGCGCTGTGGTCAGCGCCTCAAGGTCGGTCTCGGCAAAGACGACGGGCAGGGGTCGGGTCATAGTGGCTCTCCTTGGTTCGGCTTTGCCAAGACCTAGCGCGGCTTGTCGGCAATGACCAGTTAGCAGTTTTCCCCCGCAATCAATTCCGCTAGGTTGCCCGGCAATACTGCTGCCACGGGGGATAAGAGTGACCAGATTCGACAGATACATGCTGTCGCAATTCATGGTTTTGTTCGGTTTCTTTGCGCTCGTTCTGGTGTCGATCTTCTGGATCAACAAGGCGGTGCGCATGTTCGACCGGCTGATCGGGGATGGCCAGCCCGCTTGGGTGTTTGTGGAATTCACGGCATTGACCTTGCCGGGGGTGATCGGTGTGGTGCTGCCTATCGCGGCCTTTGCCGCGGCTGTCTATGTGGTCAACCGCCTCTCCAGCGAGAGCGAGTTGACTGTCATGCAGGCCACTGGCTATTCGCCTCTGCGCCTGACCCGCCCGGCGTTGGTCTTTGGCGTGATCGTTGCGGCGATGATGTCGCTGCTGGCGCATTTTCTCATTCCCACCAGCCTCAGCCAGTTGCGCCTGCGCCTCGACGAGGTGTCGCGCAACATTACGGCAAAACTGCTGAGCGAGGGGGAATTCCTGCATCCCGCCCCCGGCGTGACCTTCTACATCCGCGAGATCACGCAGTCGGGTGAATTGCGCGATGTGTTCCTGTCCGACCGGCGCGAACCAGAGGCCCCAGTGACCTATACCTCGTCCCGGGCCTATCTGGTGCAGGAGGGGGGCAGCACGCGGTTGGTGATGGTCTCGGGGTTGGCACAGAATATCCGCGCCGATCAAAATCGGCTCTTTACAACCTATTTCGATGATTTCTCTTATGACATCAGCAGTCTTGTCCGGCGCGACGTGGTCAACCTGGACGAGGTCGCCTTTGCCCGCACGTCCGAGATGCTGCGCGACCCCGAAGCGGTGGCGGCGCGCACCGGCGTCAGCGTTGGCACAGTGATGGCCCAAAGTCACGGTCGTATCACCGCCGCGCTTCTCTGCGTGATTGCGGCGCTGGTGGGGTTCTGCACCCTGCTGGTGGGGGCGCATAGCCGGCTCGGTGTCTGGCCTCAGGTGCTGCTGGCGTTCGGGCTGCTGGTGGGGATCAAGATCGTCGAAAGCCTCGTTATGTCGCCTGTTCTGGTCAATGCGGCGCTCTGGCCATTGCTCTATCTGCCCGCGCTGCTCGGGCTGGTGCTGTCGGGGCTTCTTCTTGCATTGGCCAGCTATCCGGGCCTTTGGCGGCGGTTGCTGTGGCGCAGGTGGTCAACCGCAGAGGTGCGTGCATGATCCTGGAGCGCTATTTCGGTCGCCGTTTCTTTATGAGCTTCCTCGGGGTGACGGTCACGATGATCGTGATCATGGGACTCATCGACCTTATGGACGAGTTGGGCGATTTCCCGGAGCTGGCCTTTGGACAAGTGATGGGGATCGTGCTACTCAAACTGCCCCAAGCCTATTACGAGATCATCCCGCTGGTGATGATCCTTGCCTCTGTCGCGCTCTTCCTGCGGTTGGCGCGCTCTTCCGAGATGGTGGTGTTGCGGGCTTCGGGGCGGTCAGCGTTGCGCGGGCTGCTGGCCCCGGCGGCGGTGGCACTTGCCATTGGCCTCTTTGGGCTGGCGGTGGGCAATCCATTGGTGGCGGCCACATCGAAACGGCATCACGATCTGGTCAATACCTATTCCGGCCGGACCTATTCGGACCTCGCCATCGCCTCGGAAGGGTTGTGGCTGCGTCAAGGCGGTGCAGCGGGCCAGACCGTGATCTACGCCGCCCGCGCCAGTTCCGATCTAAGCACGCTCTATGGCCCCAGCTTTTACGACTTTGCCCCAGATGGTCAGCCCCTGCGCCGTATCAGCGCCAGTAAGGCGCGGCTCGAGGCCGGCGCCTGGCAGCTCGAGGAGGCCAAGATCTGGGACTTGGCCGAGAATATCAACCCCGAGGCCACGGCGCGCCAAGTGGCGCGATTCACTGTGCCCTCTGACCTGACGCAGGATCGCATCCTCGACAGTTTCGGCAGTCCGGAATATATCCCGATCTGGGATCTTCCAGACTTTATCGACCAACTGGAAGAGGCCGGTTTTTCCGCCCGCCGCTATGCCATCTGGTTTCAGAGCGAATTGGCGCAGCCGGTCTTTCTGGTGGCGCTTGTGCTGATTTCCGCGGCGCTGACCATGGGGCACGCGCGCGGGGCCAATGTTGGACTTTCGGTGCTGACGGCGGTGCTTTTGGGGTTCGGCTTGCATTATGTTCGAAATTTCGCGCATATACTTGGTGAAAATGGCCAGATCCCGATCCTGTTGGCGGCATGGGCACCCCCTGTTGCCTCGCTTTTGATTGGTTTGGGCATCCTTCTGCATCTGGAGGACGGATGACCTGGTATATGCGCCTTGCCCTCGCTGCGTTGCTCGTGTCGGCGACCCCGTTGACGGCTAAACAGTCTCCGTCCGATCCGGCAGTGCTGGTGGCCGATGACGTGCGCCTCACGGCTGACAACCGCCTCATCGCGACAGGCAATGTCGAGGCGCTTTATCAGGGCCGCCGCCTAATGGCGCGCGAGATCATCTATGATCACAACACCGGGCAGTTGGCGATCACCGGCCCGCTGGCGCTGACGGATGTCGAGGGCGCACTGGTCGTGGCGGATAGCGCAGAGCTTGATCGCGATCTGACCAACGGCATCCTGCGTGGCGCGCGGATTGTCATGCAGGATCAGCTGCAATTGGCCGCAGTCGAGATGCGCCGCACCGATGCGCGCTTCAATCAGCTTTACAAGACCGCCGTGACCTCTTGCCGGGTCTGCGGCACCGGGCGTCCGCCGCTCTGGCAGATCCGGGCGCACCGGGTGATCCATGATGAACAAGAGCGACAACTCTATTTCGAGAACGCGGAATTCCGCATACTGAACACAACCGTTCTCTACCTGCCACGCCTGCGTCTGCCCGATCCGACGGTGGATCGGGCGCGGGGGTTCCTGACCCCGTCGCTGGTGAATTCATCGCTCTTGGGCACGGGGATCCGTGTGCCCTATTTCATCCCGATCGGCGACAGTCGCGATCTGACGCTGGCGCCGTTTGTCGCGACCAATTCCAAGCGGCTGGAATTCCGCTATCGGCAGGCGTTCCGCAAAGGCGAGATCGAATTCAACGGTGCCGTGGCCGAGGATGATTTCAGCCCCGACCCCACCCGCGGCTACCTGTTTGGCGCGGGACGGTTCGAACTGCCGCGCGATTTCATCTTGCGGTTCACTGTCGAACTGTCCAGCGATGACACCTTTTTGCTGGATCACGGATTCTCCGACAAGGACCGGTTGATCAACGAGTTGTTGGTCGAGCGCGCGCGCCGCGATGAATATATCCGTGGTGCGCTTACACATTTCCAATCGCGACGGGTAGGCGAAAGCAACGCAACCCTGCCCACGCTGGCAGGGAATGCCGAATATGAACGGCGGTTCTTTCCGGCGCGTCTGGGGGGCGAATTGCGGTTTGGCACGGCGCTGCATAGCCATTACCGCAGCTCCGATTCAACGCTGGCCACGCTCGACCGCTTTGCCGACGGGCGCGATGTGACGCGCTTCACCAACCGGGTGGACTGGTATCGCGGCTGGACGCTGCCCGCAGGCGTGCTGGCCAGTTTCCAGACCGGGATGATCCTCGATCATTTCGAGATTTCGCAGGCGGGGACCACCGCCGCTTCGCAGGCGACCGAATTGACACCCACGGTCGCGCTGGAACTGCGGTGGCCGCTTATCAAGTCCACAAACCAGGCCGTGACCCATGTGATCGAGCCGGTGGCGCAACTGTCGTGGAGCGGCGG
>JBLRXE010000030.1:0-13024 GCA_047920895.1 Roseovarius sp. | reverse complement strand
GAATGGGACGGGTTCACCGGAAACTACTCCCAGCCGAATCCCGGGGCGGAAATCTATCCGCGCCGCTTTTCTGTGACCACGCCCGAGATCGAGGCGCAGGCAAGCGAAATGCGCGCGCTGGCCACGCAATTGCGCCACCTGCGCGAGAGCCTGACGCAGAGCACAGGGGCGCGCGGTCTCACGCTCGCCTGTCAGCATGCCATCACCACCACCCATTCCCCCGCGATTGTCAGCATCCTGACAGCACAGGGCGGGCGGCCGGTGCGGGTGCGCTCTGACAACCGCGAGGAATGTCTCTTACGCCTCCTGTCCGGCGAGGCCGATCTGGCGGTGGTCTATGCTGTGCCCGAGATTGCGCCGCTCACGCTCAACCGCAGCTTTGAGCAGGTTCTTTTGGGGCGCGAGAGGCTGAGGCCGGTGGCGGCCCCGCGTCTGGCACAGGGCAACGACCTGCCCTTTATCGGTTATCCGGGCGATGTGTTTCTGGGGCAGATCATGGCGCGCGCGATCCTGCCGCGTATTCCCGCACACCGTATCCTGCGCCGCCGCGCCGAAACCGCGCTGACGTTGGCGGCGCATGAATATGCGCGCCGGGGAATCGGGGTGGCATGGCTGCCCGAGGGGATGGTGCAACGCGATCTGGACGAGGGGCGTCTGGTGCCCCTCGATCATACCCTGCCGGGTCAGGAAATGGAGCTTTGGATGATCCGTCTGAGCGAACGCAGCGACGACGGTTGGGCGCATGACTGGTCTCGGCTGGTGTCGGCACTGGGGGTCTGAACGCCTCAGATCACCCGGATCACATCCTTGTCGATGGCCAGCATATAGCCCCGCCGCGCGATGTTCTTGACCAAAAGCTCACTCACCATTTGATTGCCCAGCGTATCACGCAGGCGCTTGATCCGTGTGGCGCCAGCCGCCTCTTCGCAATCCTCCGGCTTACGGCCTGAAATCACCGCTTCGATCTCGGCCCCGGTCATCACGTCGTCATCCATCCGCGCCTCAGCCAGAACGCTCAACGTTTCCATCGCGGCATCGGTCAGCTTGAAACCCATATCGTTGAGATAGACCGTCTTTTCCTCGCGACTGATGAGCAGGGAACTGACCTGAATCCCCGACCTCTCGATCTGTGCCATGCGGCGGTTGAGGGTGATCAGCATCACCAGAAACACCAGCGAGGCAACGAGGAGTGCGGTGGCAAACACCAGCAACACAAAGATCACCATCCGGTAGCTGACCAGTGTTTCCGAGAATGCCGTGCCCGAGAGCGCCAGAATTTCCAGCAGTTTGATTTCGCCTTGCCCGGTCAGCGCATCATTCTCGACAAATATCCTCTCGACCTTGGCATTAAAGGCATTGGCATCCGGCAGGTTGAGAAACAGGAACACCGCAGCACTGGTCAGGATTGCCACAATCGCAATCACCCCGGCGACCACCACCCGGTTGCCAGACCGGCGCGCATCAGCGGCGGTGGTGGTTATCCCGCGCATCCGCGCACCCCTGTGAATGTCACCTCAGGTTTCCTTCTTCGACAGCACCTTGAGCAGGGTCAGCCCCTGCTGTGCCAATTGCGCCCGGAGCGCGGCCTCTGCCGAAGCACAGGGCGCGTTCACGACGGTCACGTCGTAATAGAGCTCAAGCGGCTTGTCGCGCTTGGCCTTGTATTCCACCTGACAGGCCGCCTGTGCCGCAGTCGCAGCAAGAACAAGGCCAGAGGCAAGGATGAAGGGGCGTGTGATCTGTGTCATGCAGCCAAGATGCGCCAAGACCCACGGCTATTCAATAACTTGTGCGACGGAGTGACCCGAAAACGGCGTGTTATCTGATATCATCGGGGCGTTATTGCCTGTCTTGGCGGACTGCGCCCATCCTTCAATCACAGCGTCCGGTCATACAGGCCGACGCAGCGTAACGACCGTCAGCACCCTGAAAGGAATGACCATGCATCGCAAGTTCATCGCACTGATCATCGGCGCGGCCCTGACCGTGACCAGCCTCACCGCAGCCCCCGCCCAGGCCCAGAGCCGGGGCGAAACCGCCGCAATCATCGCAGGCGTGGCCGCTCTGGCCATCGTCGGCTCCACGCTTGCAAACGACCGCAACCGCGACCGTCACAGCAACCATGTCACGCGGGGCCACGGCTATAAGCAGCCTTATTATGCCCCCAAACGGCATCACAAGCCGGCCTACAATCCCGGCCATTCGCGCCACCAGTATAACCAGAACCGCCATTATCAGCCGCAGCGTGGCTATGCCCGGCCGCATCAGAACCGCCATGTCCATCAGCGCGGCTATGGCAATCATACATCCTATGACCGCAACAGCCATCGCAAGTAAGCCCTGCATCGCGGAAAGGATCGTCCAATGTTCAGCAAGCTCACCTCAGACCTGACAATTGGCGCGCTGGCCATGGACAGGCCCGGCGGATCAGTCTTGCTGCTGACTGCCGGGTCTACGCGGGCAGCCGCGCGGGCCATTCGGGCCGCTGTCTCAGCCACAGATACGGGTCCCGTAACGCCCTGCCGTCGGCCTGCGCCTTGCGTATGGGGGGGCATCATCAGGTGATCGACCGCAAAAACGGTCTGAACCAATACCGCTATCACTGAAGCATCCGGGCACACAGTCAGAAACGGAGGGAGGGGCGTGCCCCTCCCTTTGCATTTGTGCGCGGATCATGCGACGACAGATCATGCTTGACCCTGATTTCACCCATGAACGCTCCGCCCTGTCAGAGGGGTATCTCCGCATTGCCGGGGTGGATGAGGTCGGGCGCGGGCCCTTGGCCGGGCCAGTCACAGCCGCCGCCGTGATCCTTGATCCAGACCACATTCCCGAGGGGCTGAACGATTCCAAGAAACTGAGCGCCACGCGCCGCGCCGCGCTCTCTGAGGCGATACACGCCTTTGCCGAGGTCAGCGTGGCCCATGCCAGCGTCGCAGAGATTGATGAAATCAACATTCTGCGCGCCGCGCATCTGGCGATGGAGCGGGCGATTGCAGCACTCAACCCTGCGCCGGATTTTGTCTTGATCGACGGCAACCTGATCCCGCGCGGTCTGACCCTGCCCGCGCGCGCCATCGTGCGCGGCGATGCGGTCTCGCTTTCGATCGCGGCGGCCTCAATTGTGGCGAAAATCAGGCGTGACCAGATCATGTGGGATTTGGCGCAACAGTTCCCCGGCTATGGCTGGGAACGAAACGCCGGCTACCCGTCGAAAAGCCACAAGGAGGCGCTGCTAAATCTTGGTGTGACCCCACATCATAGACGTTCGTTCAGGCCGGTACACAACATCTTGTATCAAGAAAATAACTAACCCACTGATTCAAAAAAGAATTTGACGGCGAATCGGCTTTGACTCATCTTGGTCCTCAACCACCAGAGCGCACAAGCGCCGGGATAGAGGCAGAAAATGACGACAATGACCAAAGCCAAGGGCGCGCCTGCGCTCCCGCTCAACACGATTATCGCCGGGGATTGCATTGAGGTGATGAACAGCTTGCCAGAGGCAAGCGTCGATCTCATCTTCGCCGACCCGCCCTACAATCTCCAGCTCAAGGGCGATCTGCATCGTCCTGACAACAGCCAGGTGGATGCGGTCGATGATGCCTGGGATCAATTCGCAAGCTTCGCCGCTTATGACAAGTTCACCCAGGACTGGCTCAAGGCAGCGCGCCGATTGCTCAAGCCCCATGGGGCGCTCTGGGTTATCGGCTCTTATCACAACATCTTTCGGGTGGGTGCGGCGTTGCAGGACGCAGGATATTGGATCCTGAACGATGTGGTCTGGCGCAAATCCAACCCGATGCCGAATTTCCGCGGCAAACGCCTGACCAACGCACATGAAACAATGATCTGGGCCTCGAAATCCGAGGGCGCAAAATACACTTTCAATTACGAGGCGCTGAAATCGCTGAATGAAGGCGTGCAGATGCGCTCGGATTGGGTGCTGCCGCTGTGCACCGGGCATGAACGGCTCAAGGATGACAAGGGCGACAAGGCACATCCGACGCAAAAACCCGAGAGCCTGTTGCACCGCGTTCTTGTCGGCTCAACCAACCCCGGCGATGTGGTCCTCGACCCGTTCTTTGGCACCGGCACGACGGGTGCTGTGGCCAAGATGCTGGGCCGCGATTACATCGGCATCGAGCGCGAAGCGACCTATCGCGTTGTTGCGGAAAAGCGGCTTGCAAGCATCCGCAAATTCGACCGTGACGCGCTTCAGGTCTCGACCTCCAAACGCGCAGAACCGCGCGTGCCCTTTGGTCAACTGGTCGAGCGTGGCATGCTGCGCCCCGGCGAGGTTTTGACCTCGATCAACGGCAAGGCGGCCAAGGTCCGTGCCGATGGCACGCTGGTGGCCGATGGCGTCAACGGTTCGATCCATCAGATCGGCGCGCATCTCGAAGGCGCGCCCTCCTGTAACGGCTGGACCTATTGGTGCTTCAAGCGCGAGGGCAAAGCGGTGCCCATCGACGTGCTGCGCCAGCAGATCCGCTCGGAAATGGAAGAGCGCCCTCACTGATCCCCAAGACACCGCCGGTGCCCAGGTCCTGACTTTCTCGGGCACCATTGACCTGCCCCGCCTTTACGGCGGGGCCTTTTTCGTTACCGCTCAGGGGCAGGCAAGACAAAGGCAGACCCGCAGCCTGACGCGTTCATACGCCAGTTTGACCATTATTTTCGACATTTTCAGTCTCACATTCTCCTCTTGCAGCGCATGATTTCGGCTGTTAGCAATCCCGTATATCCGTTGGGGTGCCCATAATCCGGGCTGAGAGGCGTCATGCCAACCCATCGAACCTGATCCGGGTGATGCCGGCGTAGGGAACGGACCTCAGCACGCCCAGCGCGCCCCCCGTCCGTTCCCCGCAAGACGAGAGGAATGGCAAATGGTTGCCACAGCTTTGACAATCGCAGGCTCCGACAGCGGCGGGGGTGCGGGTATTCAGGCGGATCTCAAGACCTTTTCGGCGTTGGGCGTCTATGGCGCGAGCGTGATCACCGCCGTGACCGCGCAAAACACCTGCGCCGTGACCGATGTGCATCCCATCCCCAATGCCACTGTAGCAGCCCAGATTGCCGCCGTTTTGGGCGATATCAGGGTCAATGCGATCAAGATCGGCATGTTGGGCGACGCCAGCCTCATCGAGACCGTGGCGCAGGCGATTTGGGAGTATGAGGGCCCCATCGTGCTCGACCCTGTCATGGTTGCCAAATCCGGTGCCCGCCTCTTGCCAGATGCGGCACGGGCGGCGTTGATCGCACATCTCTTGCCGCGCGCAGATCTGCTCACGCCCAACCTACCCGAGGCGGCTGCACTTTTGGATTGCGACGAAGCGCAAAACGATACCGAAATGCAGGAACAGGGCGCACGCCTGCGTCACATGGGGGCCAAGGCGGTGCTCATGAAAGGTGGGCATGCGCAGGGCGCGAGCTGCACCGATTGGCTCATCGCTGAAGAAGTGATCCGCCTCGATGCCCCTCGCATCGCCACACGCAACACCCATGGCACCGGCTGCACGCTGTCCTCAGCGATTGCGGCGGGGCTGGCGCAGAGGCAAACCTTGCCTGATGCTGTGAAACGCGCCCATGGCTGGCTGCACCAAGCCATCATTGCCGCCGATACGCTGGAGATCGGTCATGGTCATGGTCCGGTGCATCATTTCCACGGGGTGTGGACATGACCGAGGCTGTGACAATCCGGGGCGCTGGTATTGTTGGCCTCTGCGTTGCAACCGAACTCGTCGCGCGCGGGGTTGCCGTAACCCTCCGCGACCCTGCGCCAGAGCCCGGCGCACATGCCTGTTCTTGGTGGGCAGGTGGTATGCTCGCCCCATTTTGCGAGGGTTTCAGCGCGGAAGAGCCCATTGTGCGCTTGGGTCAAGAGGCTGCCGATTGGTGGGCGGCTCAGGGTGTCGAGGTGATCCGGCGCGGCTCGCTGGTTGTCACCCTGCAACGTGACCGTCGCGAGCTCGACCAATTCGCACGGCGCACCACCGGGCATCGGCTGGTCTCTGGCGCTGATTTGGCCGCGTTAGAGCCGCATTTGGCGGAGCGTCACGACCGCGCGCTCTTTTTCGAGAATGAGGCGCATATAAATCCGCGTGCCGCCCTCGACCACCTGCGTAAGCGACTGGAACAGGCGAACGCGCACTTCGAACAGAGCGCCGCCGCCCCTGACGGTCCCGTGATCGACTGTCGCGGCCTTGCCGCTCGGGACAGCCTGCCCGATTTGCGCGGCGTCAAGGGGGAAATGGTCACATTGCGCTCACATGATGTGACCCTGAATCGGCCCGTTCGCCTGCTGCACCCGCGCTTTCCACTCTATATCGTGCCGCGCGGCGAGGGGGTGTTCATGCTCGGTGCAACGCAGATCGAGAGCGAGGAACGCGGACGCGCGTCGGCTCGCTCGGTGATGGAACTGCTTGCCGCCGCCTATGCCCTGCATCCGGCCTTTGGCGAGGCGGAAGTGTTGGAAATCGGCGCCGATGCGCGCCCCGCATTCCCCGACAATCTGCCGCGCATCACCCGCAAGGGCAGCGCAATCCATGTCAACGGCCTCTTTCGCCACGGCTTTCTTCTTTCGCCCTCAGTGGCGCGGATGGTGGCCGGTCTGGTCACAGGCGACAATGACAAACCGGAGTTTTTGACCCATGAAGATCACGGTTAACGGCACCGCGCAGGACAGTGCCGCCACAACGCTTGACGCGCTGCTGACCGAGTTGGGCTATGGCGGGGCCAAGGTGGCCACGGCGGTCAATGAAAGTTTCATTCCCGCCGCAATCAGGCCGAAACAGAGACTGAATGAAGGCGACCGGATCGAGATCGTCGCACCACGGCAAGGGGGCTGACATGCCTGTTTTCTACGAGACGGAAATCGCCTCGCGCCTGATGCTGGGCACGGCGCAATACCCCTCGCCTGCAATCCTCGCCGAGGCCTTCCGCCGCTCTGGCGCGGGCATCGCCACCGTATCGGTGCGCCGTGAGGCCGGGGGGGCGCGTGCGGGACAATCGTTCTGGGACATGATCGCGGCGTTGGGCGTGCATGTCCTGCCCAATACCGCCGGCTGCCATTCGGTGCGCGAGGCCGTAACCACGGCACAGATGGCGCGAGAGTTGTTCGATACCAACTGGATCAAACTCGAGGTGATTGGCCATGCCGATACGCTCCAGCCGGACCCCTTTGGTCTGGTCGAGGCGGCACGCATCCTGACCGATGACGGGTTTCAGGTGTTCCCCTATTGCACCGAGGATCTGGTGCTCTGCGAGCGTCTGGTCGAGGCCGGATGCCGGGTGTTGATGCCTTGGGGCGCGCCCATCGGCACGGGGCTTGGCCTCAACAATATCTATGGTTTGCGCAGTTTGCGGGCGCATTTTCCCGACTTGCCATTGGTGATCGACGCAGGCTTGGGTCTGCCGTCACAAGCCGCGCATGCGATGGAATTGGGCTATGACGCGGTGCTGCTCAATACAGCCGTGGCCAAGGCGGGCGATCCGGCCAAGATGGCCGAAGGCTTCGCGCGCGCACTAGAGGCCGGGCGATTGGCCTATGAGGCGGACCCGATCGAGCCGCGCGACATGGCTGCCCCCTCCACCCCCGTGTTCGGGAGGGCCTTTACCTGATGGCCCTACCGCGTTTCTACCCGATCTTCGATCACGCTGACTGGCTGCGCCGCCTTTTGCCGCTTGGCGTGGGGCTGGTCCAGTTGCGGATCAAGGACATCGCGGGCGATGCCTTGGTCGCGCAGATCGCGCTGGGACAGAGCCTGTGCCGCGCCCATGGGGCCATTCTCGTGGTCAACGACCACTGGCAGGTGGCGATTGATGCGGGCTGCGATTGGGTGCATCTGGGCCAAGAGGATCTGGACACCGCCGATATTCCCGCCCTCCGGCGCGCCGGGATCAAGCTGGGGCTTAGCACCCATGACCACGCGGAGCTGGACCGCGCGCTGTCATATGACCCCGATTATGTGGCGCTTGGCCCGGTCTACCCCACCATCCTGAAAAAGATGAAATGGCCGCAACAAGGGCTGGACAAACTAACGGAATGGAAGCGTCTGATCGGCGACATCCCCCTTATCGCCATTGGCGGCATGTCGGTGGAACGCGCGCAAGGCGCGTTCAGCGCCGGGGCCGATGTGGTCTCGGCGGTGACTGACATCACGCTAAACCCTGATCCAGAGGCGCGGGTGAGGCAATGGATCGAGGCCACGTCGTGAACCGCTACGCGCGCCAAATTGCGCTGCCGGAATTCGGCAGCGTGGGACAGGACCGGCTCGCGGCGGCGCATGTGCTGGTCGTGGGCGCGGGCGGGTTGGCGGCGCCGGTGCTGCAATATCTGGTGGGTGCAGGCGTCGGGCGGATCACGCTGATGGATGGCGACCGGGTGTCGCTGAGCAACCTGCATCGCCAGACCCTGTTTCGGATGGCAGATATCGGTCAGCCCAAGGCGCAGATCGCGGCCGTTCACATGGCCGCACTCAACCCGGACTGCATGATTTCCGCCTTGTTAGAGCCGCTTGACCCCCTGAATGCCCCCCGCCACGTCGCCGCCGCCGATCTGGTTCTCGATTGCGCCGACAGTTTCGCCGCGAGCTATGTTCTGTCCGATACTTGCCTGACGCACGGCACGCCGCTGATCAGCGCCTCGATCGTTGGCACCTCTGGCTATGTGGGCGGTTTCTGCTCTGGTGCGCCCTCCTTGCGCGCGCTTTTCCCGGATTTGCCCGACCGGCTGGGCAGTTGCGATGCCGATGGCGTGCTTGGCCCGTCGGTTGGCGTCATCGGCAGCCTTCAGGCGCAGATGGCATTGGCGGTTTTGGCGGGAATAGAGCCTGATCCACTGGGTCAACTCGTGACATTCGAGGCGATTGGCCATCGCTTTGGCGGGTTCCGCTTTGAGAGCGCGCCCGAGCCACAGGACGGTTTCCGCTTTATCGCACCCGGTCAGATCATGCCCGGCGACTGGCTGATCGACCTGCGCGCCGAAACAGAGAGCGGTCCCGCCCTGCCAAACGCCACCCGCCGCAGCGTTGCCGATTTCGATCACCTCGACACCCGCCCCCAAGGCACACGCGCCGTGCTTGCCTGCCGCTCTGGCCTGCGGTCTTGGCAGGCCGCGACGCGACTGCGCAGTCATTGGGACGGAGAGATTGCCTTGATCGCCCTTGGCGACATTCAACAGGAGACTGACACATGAAACACTTCACCCTGATCCTTGCCCTTATGGCCAGCCCGGCCATGGCACAGGACAAGATGACGCTTATCCTCGACTGGTTCGTGAACCCGGATCACGGGCCAATAATCCTCGCCGAAGAACTGGGGTATTTCAAGGAGGCCGGGCTAGAGGTTGAGGTGATCGCCCCCGCCGATCCGAGCGACCCGCCCAAGATGGTCGCCGCCGGCAAGGCAGATCTGGCGGTTTCCTATCAGCCGCAGCTGCATATGCAGATCGAGAACGGCTTACCGCTGCGCCGCGTCGGCACACTGATCGCCACGCCGCTCAATTGCCTCTTGGTGCTCGCAGATGGGCCGATCAAATCCACCGCTGACCTCAAAGGCCGCAAGGTCGGCTTTTCGGTGGCGGGGGTGGAAGAGGTGCTGCTTTCGACCATTCTCGCGCAGCATGGCCATAGCCTGAGCGATATCGAACTGGTCAGCGTCAACTGGTCGCTTTCGCCCTCACTCATGTCGGGTCAGGTGGATGCGGTGATCGGTGCCTACCGCAATTTCGAACTCAACCAGATGGAGATCGAGGGCGTGCCGGGACGCTGTTTCTACATCGAGGAAGAGGGCGTGCCCGCCTATGACGAGCTGATCTATGTCGCCCACCCGGACAAGATGAATGCCGACATGATCCGCCGCTTTCTCTTTGCCACCGAGCGCGCGACACAATACATCATGAATCACCCACAAGAGAGCTGGGAGATTTTCGCAAGCACCGCACCCGAATTGCAGGATGAGTTGAACGCAAAGGCTTGGATTGATACTTTTCCGCGCTTTGCAACCCGCCCCGCCGCTCTGGATCATGCGCGCTACAAGCGGTTTGAACAATTCCTGCTCGACACTGGCATGATCGAGAACACCACGCCCGTCTCGGGCCTTGCCATGGACCTGAACGCGGAATGACTGACGGATACGGCGTGACCTTTGCCCGCCTGCGCGATGCGGCGGGGCCGGTCTGGCGGGATTACACGCATCACGCCTTTGTCGAGGGGCTGCGCGACGGCACGCTGCCGCGCAAAGCCTTCCTTGGGTATCTGGTGCAGGATTACGTTTTTCTCATCCATTTCGCCCGTGCCTGGGCCTTGGCCGTGACCAAGGCCGACGCGATCGAGGAAATGCGCGCCTGTGCGGCCACGGTCGATGCGCTGGTCAATCACGAACTCGGCCTGCATGTGAAAACCTGCGCCGGAGCGGGGCTAAGCGAAGAGGCGCTCTACAACGCCGAGGAACATCCCGCCAATCTTGCCTATACGCGCTATGTGCTTGATGCCGGACACTCGGGGAATTTCCTTGATCTTCTGGCAGCGCTTGCCCCCTGCGTCATGGGTTATGGAGAGATTGGCGCGCGGCTGGGTCCGGTGACGGGGGATCATCCCTATGCCGACTGGATCAACACATATGCTGGTGATGCCTATCAACAGGTCTGCCGCGATGCGGGCACGCTCTTTGATGAGGCCGTAGCCCGCCGTCTGGGTGCCGGGGCCGAGAACACACCGGGCTGGCAGCGCCTGTGCCATCGTTTTGCCACCGCCACGCGGCTTGAGGTGAGTTTCTGGGATATGGGCCTGTCCTTCGGTCAATGATATCCATACCGCAGCGCGGCCTGATCGAGGCCAAGTTCGTGCCAGAATTCCGGGCTGTCTGTCTCACGGCCCGTAGGCGCAGGCGCCTGTAGCGCGACAATCTGGATAAGATGACGTATTGCCTCATCCGAGGATGTTCCCGAAGCATCATGCTGTTGCCTCACTCATTTATTCCCGAGAACTCTTTCCCGTGGTGGTGTCAGGTTCGGTAGGTTCCAGATGACCTCTGACGCGCGCAGCCTCCAAATTGCGCAGCGCGTCAGAGGTCATCGGCGGTTGCACATCCTCATTGATGCCGAACACCAATGTTCTGGCCATGTCTGCCCGCCAGATTTTCAGGCGGCGCTGCACCGAGAAACGTTTATTGTGACCGTTTCGCGAGGGCTTTATGACAGCCCGGTCTCACCGATAGGTGCGTTCCTCGATGGGCGTCGCATTGATCCGGGCGAGCAGACGATCAAGCAGGCTCTGTTCCGCGCGATTGAGCACGGCGCGCGGGTTCCAGACCACATGCACATCAACCGCCGCCGTCTGATCATAGGGCGGCAATTGCCACAAAAGCCCGTCGCGCACGTCGCGCGCCGCCACATGCAGCGGTAACGGGCCCACGCCAAGCCCCGCGATGATCATGCGCCGGACCTCCTCCAGATGGCTGGAGGTGGCGATGATCTGATCCCCCAGTTCCGCCTGCGCGCGCATCAGGGTCACGGGCTTCAGCGCGTCCTGCAATCGGTCGGTTTCAAAACTGACGGCAGACCGCCCGGCAAGATCGGCGCGCGTGAGATCGCGCTGCCCGAAAAGCGCATGGCGCGGCCCACAGAACAGGCCAAAGAACTCTCGATAGAGGCGCATGTATTCCAGCTTGGGATTGCGCTGATGCACGAGGCAGATGGCAAAAGAGGCAGAGCGCGCCGACACCGTTTCAATCGCCTGCGCCGAAGAATGCACCTCGATCGCCAGCGTCGCGCGGGGGTTCCCGACGTGGAACTCCGCCAGCACCTGATCAAAAAGCGGGCAGATCACATGAGAGGCGAGGGACAGGCGCACATGACCCGTCACCTCATCCGTCATGTCGCGCATGAGGGTCGAGAGACGCAGGATAGAGCCTTGGATATCCAGTGCCTCTCGATACAGAACCTCGCCCGCCTCGGTCAGGGCGAAATGCCCCGGCGCGCGGTGGATAAGGCGCTTGCCCACACGATCCTCCAATCTTTTCAACGCCGTGGACACGGACGGCTGCGTGAGGCGCAAGCGATGTGCGGCGTCGGTAACTGAGGTGGACTGCGCCAGCACGACGAAGGTGCGCAAGAGGTTCCAATCCATCTCACGCATGATGCGTTCAGGGCTATTGCGGCCGTCCATAGACTGCATCTATTGTCACAATTCCAATTATCTATTTGATTAATGATTGCCCGCTTTGCACCCTATACGCAAGCCCGGAGATCACGGGCGGCGCATGAAGGGGAGACACATGTCGGTTGAGGCCCGCGAAGCAAGGCAGCCTTGGATTCTGTTGTCGCCCGCCTTGGGGGCGGTGACGCTGCTCTTGCTCGTGCCGTTGATGTTCATCGTGGTTTACTCCTTCTGGCTTCGCTCGGCCATGGGCGCGGATACGGTCGGGTTCTACCTCGATAACTGGCAAAAGGCTCTCACGGATCGCTTCTATCGCGTCATCCTGCTCAACACGCTCAAAATTGCGGCGATCACCACGGTGATCTGTGCGCTGATGGGCTATCCGGCGGCCTATTTCATCGCCCGCTCACGGGGCAACAAGATGGTGTTGCTGCTGCTGCTCATGCTGCCCTTCTGGATCAGCTACATCATCCGCACGATGAGTTGGATCAACATTCTGGGCACCTCCGGCGCGCTCAATACCTTGTTGATGAGCATGGGCATCATCAGTCAACCTATTCAAATGCTCTATAACGAGGGGACCGTGATCCTCGGCCTTGTGCATTTCCTGCTGCCTTTCATGGTCCTCAATGTCTATGTGAGCCTTGAGGGCATCGACACAAATCTTGAGGATGCCGCCACCTCGCTCGGCGCAACCCGGTGGCAGGCGTTCACCCAAGTCACCCTTCCCCTCTCGCTCCCCGGTCTCGCGGCGGGCGGATTGCTGTGCTTCGTGCTGGGCGCCGGCACCTATATCACCCCCGTCATCCTCGGTGGACCGCGCGATGCGATGTTCGCAAATCTGGTGTTCGAGGCGATCATCA
>JBLRXE010000029.1:0-13032 GCA_047920895.1 Roseovarius sp. | reverse complement strand
GGGTTTGTCGTGGGTATTGCCGCTCTCGTGCATGGCATAGAGGATGCGGCGATGCACGGGTTTGAGCCCGTCGCGCAGATCGGGAATCGCGCGGCTGACGATCACGCTCATGGCGTAATCGAGATAGGAGGTCTTCATCTCATGGGTGATGGAGACCGAGGGGCCGCTGTAGGCGGGCCGCTCTGGCGGGGTTTCATCCATGTTTTCAGGGGGTTGAGGCGTATCGCTCACGTTTGGGACCGTCCTGTGATCTGGCTCTATATCTTGTTGGGGGGACTATATCAGAGGCAGGATATAGGGTGCAATGGGGCAGGGGCGCCGCCTTTGTCAGCCAGCAATCATGAGTGATAACATACTGTTTTCATTGAAAAGTAATTTATTTCTGGCACCATGATTCCATCAGGCAGCAACAGGAGAGACATATGCAGATGTCCGAGACGGAAATGATGCTCAAGGGATATGGGCTGACGACGGCGGAAATCTTTTATCGCATGCCCGATTATCGCAATGTGCTGAACAGTTATCTTTGGCAGGAGTATGATCTGGCGCCGGATCATCCCAAGCTGTTCGGGTTCATAGAATTCTGGCAGCGCGAAATCGAGGGACCGATGCATTCGGTGCGCTTTACCCATCGCAAACTGATCGCGCCCGGAGAATGGCGCAACGTGGTGGGCGAATTCACGCTGCATTGAGGGCGGAATTTGAGGCGCCACGGTGGCGTGGCGCCTGATCCCGGTCAATCAGGGAATGATGCGGGTATACTTCATCCCTTCGAGCGAGATGCCCGCCAAGGCCCCGGCCTGACCGAAGATCACAGCGATAACCGGGCTGGCGGAGGTCGTCGTCTCGGCGCGCATGTTCTCGCCGCGGTCGTTGAAAACATATTGCACATCCGCGCCCGCGGCCCAACCGGACGAGCGGCGGAATTTCTCGAGCGCGTCGGGGGTCATGAAAAACAGCACATGGGCGAATTGCTGCGCGCCGATCTGAAGGCCGACGCTGCCCTTGGTGGCCGAATAGTAATCGACCGTGACGTTGTTGATGCGCAGCGCGCCCCGGCCAAAGCCGCCGCCGATGAGAAAGCCCGCCTCGGTCACGACCGGCATGATGAGCATGCCGTTGGACTTGGCCGCCAGATCGCGGGTGTTGGGGTAGCGCGTATACATCTGGTTCAGCGTGGCATCGACGCGGGCGTCGATCGTGGCCGCGTTGGAACTGCCTACGCCATTGCCGCAGGCCGCAAGCAGCGGCGTGCCAGCCATCAGGCCGAGGGTAAAGGTGCGTCGTGTCAGGATGCTCATGGGGTTGCCTGTCTGTTGCCTCGTTTGGGGCCGGTCTTTTGTCTCATACCGATCTGACGCTCAGTATAGGGGCAAGGCGGGCTGGTGTCACCATGGATTGCGGTCATGCGCGGGATGCTGCGCGTCAGGACGATGTTTTTGACAATATCCGGGCCACATCGGGGGCGAAATAGGTCAGCACCCCGTCACACCCGGCGCGTTTGAAGCACATGAGGCTTTCCAGCATGGCGCGTTCGCGGTCGATCCAGCCGTTCTGGGCGGCGGCCATGATCATCGCGTATTCGCCCGACACCTGATAGGCAAAGGTTGGCGCACCAAAGGTTTCCTTGGCCCGGCGGCAAATGTCGAGATAGGGCATACCCGGCTTGACCATCACCATATCGGCCCCCTCGCTGAGGTCACGCTCGATCAGGCGCAGGGCCTCGTCAGTGTTGGCGGGGTTCATCTGATAGGTTTTCTTGTCGCCCTTGAGCGCGTTCGCCGCCCCCACCGCATCACGGAACGGGCCATAGAAGGCAGAGGCGTATTTGGCGGCATAGGACATGATCATCACGTTGGGATAGCCGTGCGCCTCGAGGGCTGCGCGAATGGCGCCGATGCGCCCGTCCATCATGTCGGAGGGGCCGATGATATCGACGCCCGCCGCAGCCTGGCTGAGCGCCTGTTTCACCAGTGCCGCGACGGTGGCATCGTTGACGATCTCGCCCTCCACGACAAAGCCGTCATGGCCGGTGTCGGAATAGGGGTCGAGCGCCACATCGGTCATCACGGCAATGCCCGGCACCGCCGCCTTGATCGCGCGGGTGGCGCGGTTGCTGAGGTTCTCGGGGTTCCACGCCTCGGCGCAATCGGCGGTGCGGTTTTCGGACGAGGTATAGGGAAAGAGGCAGATGGCCGGGATGCCCAGATCGGCGGCCTCTTGGGCGGCTTCGACCACGCGGTCGATGGAGCGGCGCATCACGCCGGGCATGGAGGGCACCGGTTCTTCGATGCCGTCGCCGTCGCGCACGAAGAGCGGCCAGATCAGATCACCCGCGGTCAGCGTGTTTTCGGCCACGAGGGCACGGATGCCGGGGGTCGCGCGGGTGCGACGCAGGCGGGTGGCGGGAAAGGCGGCTTGGGTCGGGCGCATGGGCGGTCTTTCTGGCTGGATCAACCCTGACTGAGTGGCATGGAAATTCGCGCATCTCAAGGGTAGGAATTGCCGCGCACGGGCGCTAAGAGAGGCGATGATACGGCGTGAGGGCGTGAATTTGAACTGGCACGACACGGTTTTCGAGTTGATCGACATGCGGTCCTTTAGCAACCTGTGGTATTGGATCGCGCTGGCTGTGACATGGTCATCGGCAAGTCATTGGGTTTTGGGTGTGCCCTGGGACATGGCCATTCGCGCGCGCAAAGGGCGCAGCACGCAGGCTGTGACCGATTTCGAAGACATGGTGCGGATCAATACCAACCGTCTGCTTTACGTCATGGGGGAGTCTGGCCTATTGGTGGCCGGTCTGACAGGGTTTTTCATGACGGTTCTGGTGTTGATGGGGTTCGTTTATGACAATGAATTCGCGCAGGCGCTGTTTCTCTTGGGATTTCCGCTCTTGCTGGTTGGGGGGCTGTCGGTGCGGATGGCACAGCGCATTGTGGCGCAGGGATTTACCGGGGCTGATCTGGTCAAGCGGTTGCAGATGCATCGGTTGATTATTCAAGTGATCGGCATGGCGTCAATCTTTGTGACCGCTATGTGGGGCATGTATCAGAACATGAACGCCAATATTCTGGGATGACACGCGCCATTGACCGGGCGCAAGACGCAGGAAGATCATGACCAAGGCGCAGCATATCACCGTGGGCGGCGCGCCCGAAGGCTTTGACGCCACGCTCATTCTGGCCGAGGTGGCCAAGACCGGCGCGCCGGTGTTGCACATCGCACGGGATGACAAGCGTCTTGCGGCGATGCAGGCGGCGTTGCGGTTCTTTGCGCCTGACATGCCGGTGATGACCTTTCCGGGGTGGGATTGCCTGCCCTATGATCGGGTGTCGCCCAATGCCGAGATCAGCGCCACGCGCATGGCGACGCTGGCGGGGCTGGCGCATGGCGGGCCGTCGCATTTCGTGCTCTTGACCACGCTCAATGCCGCGACGCAGCGGGTGCCTGCGTGCGCGGTGCTGCGGGGTGCGGCCTTTGTCGCATCGGTGGGCGAGCGGATTGATGAGCGCGCCTTGCGCGAGTTTCTGGTGCGGATGGGGTTCACGCAGGCGCCCACGGTGACGGAACCGGGGGATTATGCGCTGCGCGGCGGCATCATCGACATTTACCCGCCGGGCGAGGGGGGGCCGGTGCGGCTCGATCTCTTTGGCGATGTGCTGGACGGGGTGCGCCGGTTTGATCCGGGCACGCAGCGCACCACCGACAAGCTGGACCGGGTGGAGCTGGCGCCGGTCTCGGAGGTCATTCTGGACGAGGAGGCGATCCGCCGCTTTCGCCAGAATTACCGGATCGAATTTGGCGCGGCGGGCACCGACGATCCGCTCTATGAGGCGGTGAGCGCGGGGCGCAAACATGCCGGGGTCGAGCATTGGTTGCCGTTCTTTCACGAGCGGCTGGAGGGGCTCTTTGATTATCTGCCCGGCGCCACGATCACGCTGGATGAGCAGGTGACGCCGCAGCGGTTGGCGCGGTGGGACAGTATCGCGGATCAATACGAGACGCGGCATCTGGCGCTGAGCCAGAAATCGCGGGGCGATACGGTCTATAAGCCGGTCGCGCCCGGTCTGCTCTATTTCGACGATGCCGCGTGGACGGCGGCGGTGGCGGACCGGCGCGTGTTGCAATTCTCGGCGCTGCCGCAGGCGACGGGGCCGGGGGTGATCGACGCGGGCGGGCGCATCGGGCGCAATTTCGCACCTGAGCGGCAGCAGGAAAACATCAACCTCTTCAGCGCGTTGAAGGATCATATTCACGCCAGAACCGAACGCGGTCCGGTGCTGGTGGCGTCCTATTCTGCGGGCGCGCGCGAGCGGCTTGAGGGGCTCTTGGAAGATGAGGGGCTGATTGGCGCGGTCGGGGTCAGCAGCGCCAAGGGCATCGGCAAGCATGGGCTGCATCTGGCGGTCTGGCCGCTGGAACACGGCTTTGAGGCGGCAAACCTGACGGTGATCGCCGAACAGGATGTGCTGGGCGAGCGGCTGATCCGCGCGCCGCGCCGGCGGCGGGCCGAGAATTTCCTGACCGAGGCGCAGAGCCTGAGCATCGGTGATCTGGTGGTGCATGTGGACCACGGCATCGGGCGGTATCTGGGGCTCGAGGTGGTGACGGCGGCGGGGGCGGCGCATGAGTGCCTCGTGCTCGAATATGCCGAAAGCTCCAAGCTCTATCTGCCGGTCGAGAATATCGAGCTTTTGTCGAAATACGGGCATGAAGAGGGATTGCTCGACCGTCTGGGCGGCGGCGCGTGGCAGGCCAAGAAGGCACGGCTCAAGGAACGTATCCGCGAGATGGCGGATCGTCTCATTCGGGTGGCGGCCGAGCGCGCGCTGCGCAGTGCGCCGGTGATCGAGCCGGAGCATCACGCCTGGGAGGCATTTGCCGCGCGGTTCCCCTATCAGGAGACCGACGATCAGTTGCACGCGATCGAGGATGTGTTGAACGATCTGGGGTCGGGCGCGCCGATGGATCGGTTGATTTGTGGCGATGTCGGATTTGGCAAGACCGAGGTGGCGATGCGCGCGGCCTTTGCCGCCGCAATGACTGGGTTGCAGGTGGCGGTGATCGCGCCCACGACCCTTTTGGCGCGGCAGCATTATCAGGAGTTTGCCTCGCGGTTTCGCGGCTTTCCCATCAATGTGCGGCCGCTGTCGCGCTTTGTGTCAAGCGGGGATGCGGCCAAGACCCGCGATGCCATGGCGCGCGGTGAGGCGGATGTGGTGGTGGGCACCCATGCGCTCTTGGCCAAGGGCATCCGGTTCAAGAATCTGGGCCTCTTGATCATCGACGAGGAACAGCGCTTTGGCGTGGCGCATAAGGAGCGGCTCAAGCAGTTGCGCTCGGATGTGCATGTGCTGACGCTGACCGCGACGCCCATTCCGCGCACGCTGCAACTGTCGCTGTCGGGGGTGCGGGATCTGTCGATCATCGGCACGCCCCCGGTGGATCGTCTGGCGATCCGTACCTATGTGAGTGAGTTCGATTCTGTGACCGTGCGCGAGGCGCTCTTGCGCGAGCATTATCGCGGCGGTCAGTCGTTCTATGTGGTGCCGCGTATCAGCGATCTGCCCGAGATCGAGGATTTCCTGACAACGCAGGTGCCGGAAGTGACCTATGTCATCGCCCATGGGCAAATGGCGGCGGGGGAACTCGACGACCGGATGAACGCCTTTTACGACGGCAAATACGATGTGCTGCTGGCGACGACGATTGTCGAATCGGGCCTCGATATTCCCACCGCCAACACGATGATTATCCACCGGGCGGATATGTTTGGCCTCAGCCAGCTTTACCAGATCCGGGGCCGCGTGGGCCGATCGAAAACCCGCGCCTATGCCTATCTTACGACCAAGCCGCGCGTGCCGCTGACGCCGGGGGCGGAAAAGCGGCTGCGGGTTCTGGGCAGTCTCGACACGCTTGGGGCGGGGTTCACGCTGGCAAGCCAGGATCTCGACATTCGCGGGGCGGGCAATCTGCTGGGCGAGGAACAGTCTGGGCAGATGCGCGATGTGGGCTATGAGCTCTATCAATCCATGCTGGAAGAGGCGATCGCCAAGATCAAATCGGGCCAGATGGAGGGGCTGTCAGAGGCCGATGAGCAATGGGCGCCGCAGATCAATTTGGGCGTGCCGGTGCTGATCCCCGAGACCTATGTGCCGGATCTCGACGTGCGTCTGGGGCTCTATCGCCGCCTGAGCGGGTTGGAGACCAAGGTGGAGTTGGAAGGTTTTGCCGCCGAGTTGATCGACCGCTTCGGCAAGCTGCCACGCGAAGTGAACATGCTGATGCTGGTGGTGCGGATCAAGGCGATGTGCAAGCGCGCAGGCATTGCCAAGCTCGATGGCGGCCCCAAAGGCGCCACGATCCAGTTTCACAACGACAAATTCGCCTCGCCGAAGGGTTTGGTGGAGTTCATCACTGAGGAGCGGGGGCTGGCCAAGGTGCGTGACAACAAGATCGTGGTGCGCCGCGACTGGAAGGGCGAGAGCGACCGGATCAAGGGCGCCTTTGGAATTGCCCGCGATCTGGCGGAAAAGGTCGTGGCAGAGGCCAAACGCGCGAAAGGGTGAGGGCGGGGTGGGGGCGCTGCCCCCGTCCCGGACAAGGTCCGGGACTCCCCCGAGGTATTTGCGGCCAGATGAAGCTGCGGGCGTTTGACCCGCGATCAGCCCGCGATGGACGCGCGGTAGATATCGTCGATGGATTTCGCGATGGTGGCGTTGAAGTCTTCGTCCGATTGCTGCGCCGACAGACCTTCGGTCAGGGCGCGGCTGAAGCTGGCGATCACGCCGCTGTTGCGGGAAAGGCGCGCGTTCGCCTCATCTCGGCTATAGCCGCCCGAGAGCGCCACGACGCGCAGCACGCGAGGGTGATTGACGAGGCTTTCGTAGAGGTTCGACGTTTCGGGTAGGGTGAGTTTGAGCATCACCTCCTGATCCTCGGGCAGCATGTCAAGCTGGGCGAGGATGGCGGCGCGCAGCAGGGTTTCGGCCTCGGCCTTGTCGTGGATCGAAATGGTCACTTCGGGCTCGATGATCGGCACGAGACCGTGACCAAGAATTTGGCTTCCCACCTCGAATTGCTGGGCGACGACCGCCTCGATGCCCGTGGGGTTGGCCGCGTCGATGACCGAGCGCATCTTGGTGCCGAAAATGCCCGCCTTGGCGGCGCGTTCCAACAGCGGATCGAGATCGGGCATGGCTTTCATCAGCTTGACGCCATCGGTGTCATTGGCCAGCCCCTTGTCGACCTTGAGGAACGGGACGACGCCGCGATCCTGCCAGAGGAAGGCGGGCGAGGGTTTGCCCGCGATGTCGCGGTCCATGGTCATCTCGAACAGGATGGCCCCCAGCACCTTTTCGCCGGTAAAGGCCGGGGCCTGCGCGATGCGCGCGCGCATGGCGTGGATGAGATCGAACATTTCGGCCTCGGAGGAATATTCGTTTTCCTCGACCCCGTAGAGGCGCAGCGCCTTGGGGGTGGAGCCGCCCGACTGGTCGAGGGCGGCGATAAAGCCCTGGCCTACGCGGAGTTTGTTGGCCTGTTCGGTCTTGCTCATTTGGGACACCCCTGAAGGACTACACGGTTTCGCGCCCTCATAGGCGAGGGGCGCGGGCCTTGCAATCGTGGTGGCGCTAACAGGCGGGTGCTGTAACCCGGCTCAGGCCTTGAGTGCGGCAACGCCGGGCAGATCCTTGCCTTCCATCCATTCGAGAAAGGCACCGCCTGCGGTCGAGATATAGGTGAAATCCTCGGCGGCACCGGATTTGTTGAGCGCGGCCACGGTATCGCCGCCACCTGCGACGGAGGTGAGTTTGCCCGCCCGGCTGAGTTGGGCGGCGTGGGAGGCCGCGGCGTTGGTGGCGGTATCGAAGGGGGCGATTTCAAACGCGCCAAGCGGGCCGTTCCAGATCAGCGTCTTGGCGGCATCGAGCGTCGCGATGATGCGGGCCACGGCCTGCGGGCCGGCGTCAAGGATCATGGCGTCGGGCGGGCAGGCGTGGGCGCCGACCACCTCATGCGGGGCGCCGGCGGCAAAGTCGCGCGCCACGACCACATCGGCGGGAAGCAGGATCTTGCAGCCTGCATCCCCCGCCTTGAGCATGATCTCGCGGGCGGTGGCGGTCATGTCATGTTCGCAGAGCGATTTGCCCACGTCGAGCCCCATGGCTGCGAGAAAGGTATTGGCCATGCCGCCACCGATGATGAGGCTGTCAACGCGGGCCACGAGATTGCCCAGAAGGTCGAGCTTGGTCGAGACCTTGGCCCCGCCGACAACGGCCACGACGGGGCGTTTGGGGCTGCCAAGCGCCGCCTCGAGCGCCTGCAATTCGGCCTGCATCAGGCGGCCTGCGCAAGAGGGCAGATGCCGCGCCAATCCTTCGGTTGAGGCATGTGCGCGGTGGGCGGCGGAAAAGGCATCGTTGCAATAGACATCGCCAAGCTGTGCCAGACGCGCGGCAAAGGCCGGATCATTCGCCTCTTCGCCGGGGTGAAAGCGGATGTTTTCGAGGAGCAGCACGTCAGAGGCCAGCGCCTCGTCGGTGAGGTTCTCGGCGCCTTCGAGCGTTTCGATCAGCCGCACCTTGCGGCCCAGGGCGGCCTCGAGTGCCGGCAGGGTTACGCGCAGCGACATGCCCAGCACGACCTTGCCTTTGGGCCGTCCGAAATGTGCCAGCAGGATGGGCCGCCCGCCCTTGGCCAGAATATCCATGACGGTGGGCGCGATACGGTCGATCCGGGTGGCATCGGTGACAATGCCATTCTCGACCGGCACGTTGATATCGACCCGCACCAGCACGCGTTTGCCGGTCAGATCCATGTCGTCCAGGGTTTTCCAGCTCATGCGATATGCCTCCCGAAACTCTGTCGTGCCTCTATTGGCGTGGGTCTTTGCCAGCGTCAACCTCTGCGCTTGGCAATCGCGCGGGAACCGCCTAGGTATCGGGGCATATTGTATCAAGGAGAGCCCCATGGCCGAGATCAAGGACCCCGAAAACACCATTCTGATGGAGCTGAAGGGTGGCACTGTCACCATCGAGCTTTTGCCCGCCATCGCGCCGGGCCATTGTGAACGGATGAAGGAACTGGCCCGCGCCGGGCAGTATGACAACGTGGCCTTTCACCGGGTGATCGACGGGTTCATGGCGCAGACCGGCGATGTGCAGCATGGCAATATGGAAAAGGATTACCAGCCGCGCAGGGCCGGAACAGGCGGCAGCGAGTTGCCCGATCTCAAGGCCGAGTTCTCCAAGATCCCGCATGATCGCGGCACGCTGGGGGCGGCGCGCAGCCAGAACCCCAACAGCGCCAACAGCCAGTTCTTCATCAATTTCAGCGACAACCATTTCCTGAATGGGCAATACACGGTCTATGGCCGGGTGATCGCGGGGATGGAGCATGTCGATGCCATCACGCGCGGCGAGCCGCCCGCGAACCCGGACCGGATGATCAGCGTCAAGGTGGCCGCCGATGTATAAGATCGCACTCGCACTGAGCCTGTTGGCGGGTCCGGCGCTGGCGACGGGGCTGGAAATCGAGATTGCGGGCGAGGCCAATGGCATGGTCAAGATCGACCTCTACGAGGATATAGCACCCGGGCATGTCGAACAGATCACCGCTCTGGCCGCTGAGGGGGCCTATGATGGGGTTGTGTTTCACCGGGTGATTGAAGGCTTCATGGCGCAGACCGGCGATGTGCAGTTTGGCAAGCTTGAGGGCGGCGACATGAGCCGCGCGGGCATGGGCGGCAGCGCCCGGCCCGACCTCAAGGCCGAATTCTCGGATGAGCGGTTTTTGCGCGGTGTGGTCGGCATGGCCCGGTCGCAAAACCCGGATTCGGCCAATAGCCAGTTCTTTATCATGTTTGATGCGGGCGAGTTCCTGAACGGGCAATATACCGTGGTCGGCCAAGTCACCGAAGGCATGGAGATCGTGGACGCCATCAAGCGCGGCAACGGGCCGAACGGGGCCGTGATCGGTCAGCCGGATGTGATGACACGCGTCACTGTGACCGACTAAGCATGGGGGCTGTCCCCACACTCATCCCGGAGCCTCTGGCCCAAGGGGTTTGGGGGGTGGTGGGCGGCTCTGTGATTTGGCGCGGCGGCGTTGCGATGCCGCTGCGCACGGTCGTGATCGAATTGCCCTCGGGCGAAGTTTGGGTGCATGCGCCGGGTCTTTTGACCCAAGATTTGCGGGACTGGTTGGAGGGGCGCGGGCGCGTGGCGCATCTGATTGTGCCGCAGGCACCGGACCTGCCGCACCTGCCCGATTGGCAGGCGGCCTATCCTGCGGCGCGTCTTTGGCGCGGGGCGGAGGTGACAAGCGCTGCGTGGTGTAAGCAGATAAAGCCGCTTGTATTGGAAGGGGCAGAGACCGAGGCGGTGTTTCTGCATCAGGCCAGCCGGTCCGCCATTCTCTCGCGGCTTATCATCGCGGTGGAGACCGCGCCTTTGCCGGTCTGGGTGCGTCCTTTGATCTGGCTGGCGGGGATTGACGAGAGTGACGGCAAGCCGCCCTTGGGGCTGGTGGGGCGCGTGGGCGGGCGCAAGGCGCTGGGTGATGTGGTGGAGCAGATGCTTGACTGGGGGCCGGAGCGGCTGATCCTGACGCATGGGCGGTGTTACACCCGCGATGCCAGCGGCGAGGTGAAACGCGCCATGCGTCGCCTGATGCGGGACCGGCTGTGGGACCGGGCGCTGCGCGAGGCGCGACGCGGCTGACGCGGGGTCACAATCGCGTGGGGTGGGCTGGTCCGAATCCTGTGCGGCCTGCATCCTGTGGCATGACCGATGCCACGACAGGAGACGCCATGTCCCGCTTGCTTGCCTTTCTGACATCCCTGATGCTGATCGCGTCGCTGGCCCATGCCGATCCCCGGTCTTGGCGGGTGGAATGGCCGCAGACGAATTTCGACAAGAGCGCCGTGCGCGACTGGTCCGAGATCATGTCGGGCGGGCCGCCCAAGGACGGTATCCCGGCCATTACCGGGCCGAAATATCGCAAGGCCTCGTCTGAGCGGCGGATCGCGGGCCTGGAGCCGGTGATCACGCTGGAAATTCCCGGCACGCAGGCGCGCGCCTATCCGATCCGATACCTCACCTGGCATGAGATCGTGAATGACACGGTGGGGGGCGTGCCGGTGGCCGTCACATTCTGCCCTTTGTGCAATTCCGGCATGACCTTTGACCGGCGCACGGCGCGGGGGCTGTTGACGTTTGGCGTGTCGGGCAAGCTGCGGCATTCGGACATGGTGATGTATGACCGCGAAACCCAAAGCTGGTGGCAGCAGGCCATTGGCGAGGCGATCGTGGGCGATCTGACCGGCACCAAGCTGAAGCAGATGCCAAGCTGGATGGAAAGCTGGGATCAGTTCCGCGCGCGCAATCCCGACGGCTTGGTGATGGAGGAGCCGGAGTATAACCGGTCTTATGGGCGCAATCCCTATCAGGGCTATGACACATCGGCGCGGCCGTTTCTCTATAATGGCGAGAACCCGCCGCATGGTGTTCCGCCGCTGGAGCGTGTGGTGCGGGTGGGCGACCGGGCCTGGCCCTTGACGCGGGTGCGCGCAGAGGGGGGCGTGCGCGAGGCGGGGGTGAATATTTCCTGGGAGGCGGGGCAGGCCTCGGCGCTGGATCACGGCACCATTGCCAAGGGGCGCGATGTGGGCACGGTGCGGGTGCGCGACGCGCAGGGGCGCGATGTGCCGCATGATGTGATGTTCGCCTTTGCCTTTCATGCGTTCTGGCCCGAGGGGGTTTGGATGGTGCGGTGAGGGGGGGCGTGATCCGCGCGGCATCTTCGGTGCTATTCGCGCGGTGGGGGGCGGTTGGCGCATGAGATCCTCGGGTCAAGCCCGAGGATGACATAGGCAACACGCCCGAGGATGACCGGGTAAAACGGGACGCTGCGCTTGACTTCTGCGCGCCGGGCCTCCATATGGCACTCAACCGACGTTTCCTGCCGCGTGAGCAGCACTGCCCGGAACGGGCGTATCTTATGAAATGTCGCGGATGATCCCAAAATCACGCGTGGGGCCAAACACCTGTCAGAGTGCAGGGGGCATGCGGCCCTTTGGCTGCTGGTTGGTGCAACCACGACGACCGGGCGGTGGGTATCACCGCCTGTGACGGGCTGCGGGATGTCCTCGCGCCCCTGAAAGGATACGACTTGAACCTATTTGACGAAATGGGCCTGCCTGCTGCATTGGTGCGCAAGCTGGCCAACGAGGGCATCACCGAGCCGACCCCGATCCAGACCCATGCGATTCCGCATGCTCTGAACGGGTTGGACGTGTTGGGCCTTGCGCAGACCGGCACTGGCAAGACCATGGCCTTTGGCCTGCCTCTGATTACCGCGTTGATGGAGGCACCGGGCAAGCCCGCGCCGAAAACCATCCGCAGCCTGATCCTTGCCCCCACGCGGGAACTGGCAAGCCAGATCCGCGACGCGCTGTTGCCGCTGGTCAAGGACAGCCCGATCAAGATCAACCTTGTGGTGGGCGGCGCCTCGATCAATCCGCAGATCAAGCGGTTGGAGCAGGGCACCGATATTCTGGTGGCAACACCGGGGCGGTTGCTGGACCTCATCGACCGGCGCGCGGTGCGTCTCGATGCGGCGCACTTCCTCGTGCTGGACGAGGCGGACCAGATGCTCGATCTGGGCTTTATCCATGCGCTACGCCGGATTGCGGGTCTCTTGGCGGCAGAGCGTCAGACGATGCTCTTTTCCGCCACCATGCCCAAGCAGATGGAAGAGCTTGCCGGTAGCTATCTCAAGAACCCCAAGCGGGTGCAGGTCAGCCCGCCGGGCAAGGCCGCCGACAAGGTCACGCAAGAGGTGCATTTTGTCGCCAAGGCGGCCAAGCCTGATCTGCTGATCGAGATGCTGGGGCGGCACCGCAACGAATTGGCGCTGGTCTTTGGCCGCACCAAGCACGGGTCGGACAAGCTGGCCAAGCGGCTGGAACAGGCCGGATACAGCGTGGCGGCGATCCATGGCAACAAGAGCCAGGGGCAGCGCGAG
>JBLRXE010000028.1:0-13740 GCA_047920895.1 Roseovarius sp. | reverse complement strand
CGAGATGGTCGAGTGCTGCGAGTGTTGGCTGGATCATAGCGATGCCTCGGGTCTGAAATCATCGGGAATCGTGTCGATACCGTCGAGCATCAGATCGGCCATGACCTGCGCCACCTTGGGAGCCATGCCAAAGCCGATCTTGAAGCCCCCATTCGCCAGAAACTCGCCCGCTCGAAACGGGTGCGCGCCCAGCATCGGCGCACGCGAGCGCGAGCGGGGGCGCACCCCGGCCCAACGCGCGATCACCGGCGCGCCGGCAAGCGCGGGCAGCGCCGCCACGGCGCGGGCGATGACATCGTCAAGCTGGGCATCGGTGCTGGTGGGATCGTCATAATAGCGCTCGGAGGTCGAGCCGACGGCGGTGGTGCCATCCTCATGCGGCACGATATGCACCTCATTGGCGAAAATCTGCGGCTTGTCGCGGGCGTCATAGGCCAAGAGCGCGCCTTGCCCCTTGACCCCGTTGCCGACAATTCTGGAATGCGCGGCGCTCATCTCTTCCAATCCCGCGATGCCGGTGGCCCAGAGGATGCGGCCCGTTGCGGGGCCATCGGTCACAACCTCGGCACCGCGTGCGCGCAGGGCGGCGACAAGAGCGGCGCAGGCCTGACGTGGATGCAGGCGCGCGGTGAGCGTGTCGTGGATGATCTGGCCGGTAGCGCTGGGCGGGAACCAAGGGCCAGATGCGGGGATGATGCGCCAGTCTGCCTTGCCCTGCCAGAGGGTTGCGGCGTTCTCTATGCGCTCTTGGGCCAGCTTCAGGGCTGCGGCATCGGCGATGGGTTGCAGCCGGCCAAGGCGGGCATATCCCGGCGAGCGGCCAGAGACCTCGGCCACCTCGGCCCAGAAATCACCAGCCATGAGCAGGCTTTCAAGCTGAAACGCCTTTTTGCTGTTCCAGAGTTCGGGCACATGCGGAGCCATGGCCCCGACAATGCCGCCCGAGGCTCCGGCACCGGGGCCATGCGGATCAATGACGCGCACGCGCGCGCCGCGTCGCGCGCAGGCCCAGGCCACCGAGAGGCCAAAGATGCCCGCGCCCATCACCGTGATATCGACCATTGCCAATCCTTTGCCGTCGCGCGATGGTCGCGCGCGTTTCGGCCATGCTTTAGAGGATCATGCCATGCAGGACCAGACCGCAGACCTGATCTGGCGCGAGGGCGATGTGCCGGTGTCCGTGCGGTTCGATGATCCCTATTTCAGCCTCGACAATGGCCTGGCGGAAACGCGGCATGTGTTTCTGGGGGGCAATGACCTGCCTGCGCGGTTCCGCGACGGGTTTCACATCGCGGAACTGGGGTTTGGCACCGGGCTGAACCTCTTGACCGCGCTCGCGGCATGGCGGGCGGCGGGGATTGCGGGGCGGCTGCACTTTACCAGTTTCGAGGCCTATCCGATGGCGCCCCAAGACATGCGCCGCGCGCAAGCCTGCTTTGCGGAACTGACGGTGGTCGCGGCGGAACTGGCCCCGCATTGGCAGGGACAGGCGCAACGGATCAGCCTGCCGGATCTGGAATTTACCCTGATCGCAGGCGATGCGCGCGAGACGCTAAGTGTCTGGTCTGGCAGGGCAAATGCATGGTTTCTGGACGGGTTTTCGCCGGCCAAGAACCCCGAGTTGTGGCAGCCCGAGTTGATGGCGGACGTGGCGCGACATACGGTGACGGGCGGCACAGCCGCGAGCTATACGGCGGCGGGGTTTGTGCGACGGGGGCTTGAGGCCGCCGGGTTTTGTGTTACGCGGGGTCAGGGATATGGCCGCAAACGGCACATGACCACGGCCCGGAAAGACCTCTCGTGAAAGACCGCCCGTGACACTTCAAAACACCCGCTTGGGCATCTGGTTGATGGTGCTGACGACGGTCATCTTTGCCGTGCAGGACGGGATTTCCCGGCATCTCGCCGAGGAATACAACGTGCTCATGGTGGTGATGATCCGGTTCTGGTTCTTTGCCGCCTTCGTGATGGTGATCGCCGCGCGCAAGGCCGGGGGGCTGCGGGCGGCGGCCACCACATCGCAACCCTTGATGCAGGGGTTTCGCGCGGTGCTGCTGGTCGCGGAAATCTGCGTGATGATCTATGGATTTACCCTCTTGGGCCTGATCGAGGTGCATGCGGTCTTTGCCTGCTATCCGCTGTTGATCGCGGCGCTGTCTGGCCCGGTGCTGGGCGAGCGGGTGGGGTGGCGGCGTTGGGTCGCGATCGGAGTCGGCTTTGTTGGCGTGCTGATCATTCTGGAGCCGGGGGTTGGCGTGATCGACCCCAAGGCGATCGTGCCCTTTATCGCGGCACTGATGTTCGCGCTCTATGGGTTGCTGACGCGCTATGTGGCGCGTCGCGACACGGCTGCGACCAGCTTTTTCTGGACCGGGACGGTGGGGGCAATTGCCATGACCCTTGCCGGGGTCTGGTTCTGGGAGCCGATGACGTCGGATGCCTGGATCTGGATGATCACACTCTGCATCACCGGGGCAGCGGGGCATTATACGCTGATCAAATGCTACGAGGTGGCAGAGGCGAGCGCGGTGCAACCCTTTGCCTATCTGCAACTGTTCTTTGTCACCGGGATCGGGATTTTCATCTTTGGTGAGACGATCCGTATGAATGTGGCGCTGGGTGGTGCATTGGTCGTGGGGGCGGGGCTGTTTACGCTCTGGCGGCAGCGCAAGGTGGGGTAGCGTCGCGCCTTCGATGCTGTTCGCGCAGGTGGCATCCTGAAACGCCCCCCTTACCCCGGCGTTTTCTCCATCACGCGCCATGTGAGGGCGGCGTCGGACTGGCCCGAAAAATCCTCGGCCAGCGTGCGCATCTGGGCGTGATGGGGAGATTTGATGCAGACCGGATCGGTCGCCGCCGGATCGCCCGTAATCGCCATGGCCTGACAGCGGCAGCCGCCGAAATCAATCGTCTTGCGCTCACACGAGCGGCAGGGTTCCTGCATCCAGTCGGTGCCGCGAAAGGCGTTGAAGGCGGCACCGTTGTGCCAGATCTCGGCCAAGGGGCGGTCGCGGACATTGTCAAAGCTCAGCGTCTTGATGGTCTGCGCCGCGTGGCAAGGCAGCACGAGGCCATCGGGGGCCACGTTGAGGCCGGTGGTGGCCCAGCCGCCCATGCAGGTCTTGGGATAATCGGCGTGATAATCGGCGGGCACATAATCGATCACCAGCCGCCCCTTGAGGGCGGCGCGCGCCTCGGAGACGATGCGGCTGGCCTCGCGCGCTTGGGCGCGGTCGGGCATGAGCGCGCCCCGGTTGAGCATGGCCCAGCCGTGGAATTGCACGGTTGCCACCTCGATCCGGCGCGCGCCCATCTCTTCGGCCATTTCAAGCGCGCGGGGCAATTGGTGCATGTTGCCGCGATGCATGACGAAATTGAGCGTGAGCGGAAAGCCGATGGCGGCGATCCATTGGGCCACCTGCATCTTGCGGTCAAAGCCGCCCTTGTAACCGCCGATGCGGTCGGCCATCTCGGCATCGGTGCCTTGCAGCGAGAGTTGGATATGGTCAAGACCGGCGGCGTCGAGCGCAGCCAGACGTTTCTCGGTCAGGCCGATGCCGGAGGTGATGAGGTTGGTATAGAGGCCTGCGTCACGGGCGGCCTTGACCAATTCCTCCAGATCGCGGCGCGAGGCGGGTTCGCCCCCCGAAAGGTGAAGTTGCAGCACGCCCAGATCAGCGGCCTGTTGAAAGACAGACGCCCATTCGGCGGTGCCGAGTTCGGTTTCGCGCGCCGTCAGATCAACGGGGTTGGAGCAATAGGGGCAGGAGAGCGGGCAGCGATGGGTGAGTTCCGCCAGCATGGCGATGGGGGGATTGGCCATCGCTATGCCACCTCCAGAAAGCGACGCTCTGCGAGGCCAGCCAGAAATTCGGCGCTGTCGCGGACGACATCGTCAAGCGGCGCGTTGAACGTGGCCGCGAGATCGGCGGTGAGTGCGCCAAAGCTCTGTGTCCCGTCCACCCGGCTGAGAATGGCATGACCGATGGGATCAAGCCGCACGGCGCGCTCGGGGGCAAGGAGCACCCAATCCTTGCGCACGCGGTCATAATGCAGGCGCACGCCGCGCGGCAGGCGGGGGATGCTATCGGGGGTCATGCCGCGCCTTTGGCCAGCAGCCCCTCGCCGGGGAGCCACGCACCGGGGGGGATGCGGGCGGGATCGACATAGGCGGAATGGAGCGCGTCCAATTGCGACCAGAGCACATCGGTCTTGAAGATCAGCGCGGCGGCGGCGGCATCCTGTTTCTCGGCTGTATCGGCGTGGTCGAGCACCCATTTGAGGCCAAAGGCCACGTCCTTGGGTGCCTCTTTCAGCCGGTTGCGAAAATAGGCGAGGCTGCTGTCATCGGCAAAGGCGTAATTGGCCAAGAGCCCCTCGATCCGTTCGGCATGGATCTTGGGCGCGAAAAGCTCTGTGAGCGAGGCCGCGACCGCCTCCAACAACGGTTTCTCGCGGACAAAGGCGACATAGGCATCGACTGCAAAGCGGGTGGCAGGCAACACGCCTTGAGCGGAGGCCACATAAGCGGGGTCTAGCCCCACCGCCTGTGCGAGGCGCAGCCAGCGGCGAATCCCCCCCTCGTTCTCGGCGGTGCCGTCGTGATCCTCGATCCGCGAGCGCCAGATGCGGCGCAGGTCGGCATCCTCCACGCGGCTGAGAAAGGCGGCGTCCTTCATCGGGATGCGGGATTGGTAATAGTAGCGGTTGATGACCCAGGCGCGCACCTGATCGGGGGTGCATTGGCCGCCGTGCAACAGGTGATGAAACGGGTGGCGGTCGTGATACCGCTCTGCCCCGATCTGGCGCAGGCGGGCCTCAAAGGCGTCGCGTGTGGCGGTCATACCGTGATCTCCATGCCATCCTGTCCGATGGTCCAGCCAGACGATTCGGCCTCGGCGCGTTCGGGCGCATCGGGGCGCAAGACAGGGTTCGAGTTGTTCATGTGGATATAGATTTTGCGCCCGATCCCCAGATCACGCAAGGCCGCGATAGAGCCGTCGGGGCCGCTCATCGAGATATGGCCCATGCGCCGCCCGGTTTTCTGGCTGAGACCCATGGCTATCATCTCGTCATCGCGCCAGAGCGTGCCGTCGAAAAACACCATATCCGCCCCGTGCAGCCGCGTGGCCAGGCGGTCGGTGACGGTGGCGCAGCCGGGGATGTAATAGATGTTGCGCCCCTCGGCCTCAAGATGCACGCCGGTGGTCTGCTCGCCCTCAAGATCGGTCTCGACGGTTTCGCCCTCCAGATAGAGCGGCACTTTGCCGGGGACGGCAAAGAGCGTGGCGGTGAGGCCGGGCAGCAGCGTGACAGGTTGATCGAGCGCGATCGGCACGCGCGGCACGCGGACCAGATCCACCGCCTGCATCAAGGGGTTGGCCGCCAGAACGCCGTGGATTTCGCCGGTGGCATAGAGGGTAAAGGGCTGTTGTTCGCGCAGGCTGAGCAACCCCGCGACATGGTCGATGTCGCCATTCGTCAGCAGCACGCCTGCAATCGGCGTGTCCCGCAAATCGCGCGGATGCAATGCCGGGTTGGCGGCTATTTGAGCGCGAATGTCGGGAGAGGCGTTGAGAATTACCCACGCCTCGCCGTCCAAGGTGACAGCGACAGAGGATTGCGTAAGGACCGGTATGCGACCGGATCGCGCGAGATTGCAATTCTCGCAGCCACAATTCCATTGTGGCAGGCCACCGCCGGCCGCAGCACCCAGTATCAGAGCCTTGAACACCTGTTACCTCGCTGCGACCGGACGGTCATTTCAGAACAGGACGCCGCCGCCTTCTTCGGCGGGGCCATACATATTGATTTCCATTCCGCAGTTCAGTTCACGCAGAACCGGCTTGCTCCATGCCATACTCTATCCTCCTCTTAGATGTGGTCGATAGATGGATTAGATATTCCGATCCCTCACATGTCAACTTTGCCATGATCGCAGCGACCTAAGACTTTAGTGCAATCCAATGATGAAAGAGGGGCGTTTGGTCGCGGCGGCCGTCGAACACGCGTTCGCCCCCATCGAGTTCCTGGGCCATGCGGGCCTGAGTGTGGGTTTGGCGGGTGATCTCGCCCATGACATCGGTCCGGCATTGAATGCAGGGCCAGTCGGGATCATTCGAACTGACAGCGAAAACTGGTGACAGTTCGCTAAATACAATGGATAAGGCGAAAAATCCGATCTGATGCCGCCCTCTACGACTAAGGTCTTACTCAGCCTTGACAAGATGTTGGCACATATTGATCCCGTGATAAAATAGGCCGATTGAAAATCGTAATCCTTATGTCAAATCGCGTGAAAGCCATATTATGTGTAATGCTACGGAAGGACAGACAGAATGAGAACGCGAGCGGCAGTGGCTGTTGAGGCTGGCAAGCCAATGGAGATCATGGAGGTGAACCTCGAGGGTCCGAAGGCGGGTGAGGTTCTGGTGGAGATCAAGGCGACGGGCCTGTGCCACACCGATGATTTCACGCTGTCGGGGGCCGATCCCGAGGGGGCATTTCCGGCCATTCTGGGGCATGAGGGCGCGGGCGTCGTGCTCGAGGTGGGCCCCGGTGTCACCAGCCTGAAGCCGGGCGATCATGTGATCCCGCTCTACACGCCAGAGTGCCGCGAATGTGAATACTGCCTCAACCCCAAGACCAACCTCTGCCAGAAAATCCGCTCGACCCAAGGTCAGGGGCTGATGCCCGATGGCACCAGCCGGTTCTCGATGCTGAACGGCACGCCGATCCTGCATTACATGGGTTGCTCGACCTTTGCCAATCACACGGTCCTGCCCGAGATTGCACTGGCCAAGGTCCGCAAGGATGCGCCGTTTGACAAGATTTGCTACATCGGTTGCGGTGTCACGACCGGCGTCGGTGCCGTGATCAACACCGCCAAGGTGGAGATCGGCAGCCGAGCGATTGTCTTTGGCTTGGGCGGTATCGGCCTCAACGTGCTGCAAGGCTTGCGGCTGGCGGGGGCGGATCAGATCGTCGGCGTCGATATCAATCCGGGCCGGATCGAGATGGCCACGCGCTTTGGCATGACCGATTTCGTCAACCCCAAGGAGGTCAAGGGCGATCTGGTGGCGCATCTTGTTGCGCTGACCGGCGGGGGCGCGGATTACACGTTTGACGCCACCGGCAACGTGGGCGTGATGCGCACGGCACTCGAGGCCGCGCACAAGGGCTGGGGCGAGAGCATCATCATCGGCGTGGCGCCGGCCGGGGCGGAAATCAGCACGCGGCCGTTCCAATTGGTCACGGGCCGCTCGTGGCGCGGCACGGCCTTTGGCGGCGCGCGCGGGCGCACCGATGTGCCCAAGATTGTCGATTGGTACATGCAGGGCAAGATCGAGATCGACCCGATGATCACCCACACCATGCCACTCGAGGACATCAACAAGGGCTTCGAGCTCATGCACGCCGGCGAAAGCATCCGCAGCGTGGTCGTGTATTGAGAGAGGCGGCTGGGGCGATGTTCGTATTCAGGGGCGTCACACCATCGTGCAGACCGAGGCCGCGCATGAGCCAAAGGATGAACCCTTTTTCTCCCATCGGAGCACAACTCGACGAAACTATTTGATCCGATTGAAGAAACGCACCATCGGCGGCCTCTCCTCGCAGAGCATGCCGCCGATGGCGTGAGCGCGTCGCGTTCGGCTTGATCCGCGCTGTTGCGCCGTGGTCATTGACGTTGAAATGGCGCCGATGATCTACGTCACAGGCCGCGCCGGTCAGCCCGCCTTTGGAGTGGCCGATTGCGTGAGCCATGCGCCCCTTGCGCATCAAACAGGGATCATCGGCTCAGAATCGCCTCCGATTGCAAGCCTGATGAGATGGACGCCCCGGCAAACCGAGCCGCCTGTCATGCCAGATCGGCCTCAATCGCCTTGACGAGATCGTCCATCTCGGGGTCCATGCGCAATGACGCCGCCTTGCGCTGGTGCCACTCGACCCCTTTCGCGTGCAAATCGGCCAGTTCCGGATCTCTCTTGAACCGCTCCAGCCATTCCGAAGTCTGTTCGCTATAGCGCCCAATCGAGGTGTCGGGTTCATCGTTCAGGTTGAACTTGTCCCAATATTCCTTGCCCAGAACGTGATGCGAATGGTTGGCCCGCCCGCGCGCGCGCTTGATCAAAAAGCTCTCCATCGAGCGCAACGCATAGTGATTGACCTGCGCATGGGTAAAGAGCGGCGGATTGTCGGTGCGGCGCCCGTTCACAACATAGTCGATGCCACCGGGCAACACGCGGCGGGTGGTTTCGACATGCTCATCCCGCGAGACCGGCGCATGCAGGCCCATGCGCTGAAACTTGTGCTGATTGGTATAGAGCGATTTCACGAACTTGCCGGTATTGGGCCGCGCCTCGGCGTCCCATTCGTATTCGCCCTTGATGAATTGTTCGGTTACGGGCTTGTCTGCGAACTGCTCGACCCCATCGGGGCCGAACACGCGCCAAGGCACTGAGATCACATCCGCATCCGCACCGGACCCCTCGATCAAGGCCCGGACAGAGCCGTCGCCCATGTGGACATTGAGGAATTCGTCCACATCGCAGACAAAAACCCATGTGGCCTTCAGCACGATGTCATAGCGGCGGCTGGCCTGTCGCAGGGCGCTGCGGTGAATGCCCGCCTTGCGCACGACCGTGTCATGCTGCGTGACAACGTCCATCTCCTGCAACCGGCGCAGAATCTCGACCGTCGTATCGGTGCAGTCGTTGGTGCAGACCAGAATATGATCGAAGCCGAGTGCCTTGTAATGCGCCACCCATTCGAGAATATAGGGCGCCTCGTTCTTCATGGTCGACACGACGGTGTAGGTCTCTGTGCTCATATCCGCCTCATTGCGCGCGCCGTTCGACGGCTCTGTTTTACGCGCACCTTAGCGTGAGCCTGCCCGCCAAGACAAGCCGCATGGCAGGACGGACACGACCCTGGCCCTTTTGCCCGTGCCATTCATTCTGGCGATTCCCAAACCTGCCCAGAGTGTCTAACCTGTGCAAAAAGGCGCCTTGCCACCCGCAATGCGCGACACAAGGAGAATTTGTGGTGGCACGGACACGCGAGGTTGGAACGCTCTGGATCGGCGGCCCGCTCAGTTGGCTGGAACAGCTTTGCCTCAAATCCTTTGTGGACAAGGGCCAGAAAATCACACTCTTCGCCTATGAACCCATCCCCAACCTGCCGGCGGGCGTCATCTTTCGTGACGGGCGCGAGATCATCGACACTGACGATTTCATCAAATACGAGCAAAAGAACAGCTACGCGCTCTTTGCCGACTGGTTCCGCCTGCACATGATCCACAAATGCCCCGGCATGATCTGGGTGGATACGGATGTCTATTGCCATCGCCCGATGGAGTATGACAGCGATTATGTGCTGGGCTACGAGCTTCCGGGGGAGAAGCGCGTCAACAACGCCGTTCTGGGCCTGCCCGCCGAGAGCGAGATTCTGGCGCAGATGCTCGAATTTACCTCGGATCGCTATGCCATCGCCCCGTTCCTGCCCCGCAAGCGGCAAGAGATGATGCGCAAACAGGCGCAAAAGGGTATGCCGGTGCATGTCTCGCAACAACCCTGGGGCGTCTGGGGACCAATGATGGTCACATATTATGTGCATGCCTTGGGACTCGAGGGTCATGTGCAGCCACTCAATGCCTTTTACCCGATCACCTTTCCGGAGCGGTTCAAATTCCTGCGCCGGGCTGATCTGGCCGAGGGGTTGATCACGCAGGAAACCACCGCGCTGCATCTATGGGCCTCGAACAAGCGCCAATTGGGCAATATCCACAACGGCCTGCCGCCCAAGGGATCCTATCTGGAAAAACTCGTGCAGGAAACCGGGATCGCCCCCGCGCTTGCGCCGATCAAGGGGCGCGGCAACGCCACATTCGAGGGCGCGCTGATCGACGAGTTGGATCTCGACTCTGTCGCGGTGGCGGCCGATCTGACCGGACAGGCCCGCAGTTTCCTGCTGGCGCTGCATCACAAGTTCGATTGCGACATCCAGTTGATCAATTGCAACCGGCGCGGCAAGTTCAAGGACGGAGACGAGGATTGGCTGGCAGGCTACATGTCCTTTCTGGTCGAGAATGACGTAAGCCCGGATCGCATCCGGGTCGTGCGCGCAGAGTCCGAGTTGCGGCCGGTGGATGTGCTCTGCAACCTCTCGGGATTTGGCGACCGCCACAAAGTGCCCTTCCTTGGGAAATTCCTGGAGCGTTGTCTGCATGCGGACAGTCGTGTATTCATGGATGTGCGCAAGGGGTCAGGGGCCTTTCCGTTTCTCAAAGCGTTCGGCACCTACACACCGCTTTCGACGCGCGAGAGTGAAGGGCATCAGATCACCCGCATCCGTATTCAGCCCAAAGCGCCCGAGACCGCGGATACCGAAAGTAGCTGGGACCAGATCGCGCAGGAACTGGCGGGACAGGACGGTTGGTATCGGGCGGGACCGGAGGGGCACAGCTTTCTCTACATGCCCCGCGATCCGGATACGCTGGTTGTCACCTTTGACAACCTCGACATCGCCATGACCAAGCGCGAGGATCGGCGCCCCTGGGGATATAATTTCATCCAGGAACAGGGGTGGTCGATGCTGGGCGTTCTGGCCGGAGGCTGGACATGGTATCGCGAGCCTTGGGTTTTCGATCAGTTTGACGCACTCCGGCAAGAAGGGTTTTTCAAGCAGTTCCGTCGCGTGGTGTTCTACGGCGCCTCGATGGGGGGCTACGCCGCCTGCGCCTTTGCCCCGGCCGCCCCCGGCTGTGATGTGGTCGCAATCTCACCGCAGAGCACGGTGGACCGATCCATCGTGCCTTGGGAAACCCGGTACAAGATCGTGTGGGACCGGGATTTTTCCGGCAAATACGGAGATGCAGCAGAGGTCAGCCGCGCGGCGCGCCGCGTCTCGATCCTCTATGATCCCTACGAACCGCTCGATGCACAACATGCCGCGCGGTTCCAGCACCCGAATGTTCAGCATCTGCGCGCTCCCCTTCTGGGGCATCGGCTGGGCAGCGCGCTCAACCAGATGGGCATCCTCAGTCCGATCATCCTTGGCGCCTTGAACGGCACCCTGATGCCAGAGGAGTACTACCGCCTGCTGCGCGCCCGGCGCGACTTGCCCCGCTATCAACGCGAGCTGTTCAACCGCGCCATCGCCAAGGGTCACGACAAACTCGCCGAGAGGCTCGGCGCGCGGATACTGGCACAAACACCAAGCCGCGCCGTTCGCATCGGACTTGAGAATCTCAAGGCCGGTTGATCCCGGAAACGCAGATCAGAGCGTCGCCCCTATCGCACGACGAATTCGGCATGCAGCGCCCCCGCCGCCTTGATGCTCTTGAGGATGTCGATCATGTCGCGCGGCGCCACGCCAAGCGCATTGAGCCCGGCAATGACCTCTGAGAGCGAGGTTCCGGGTAAAACCTCGGCCAGCCCGATCCCCGGCTCTTCTTCGATATCGGCCCGTGTGCGCGGCACCACAACCGTCTCGCCCTGGGCAAAGGGATTGGGTTGCACCACCATCGGCGCTTCCTGAATGCGCAGGGTCAGATTTCCCTGGGACACAGCCACCCGCGAGATGCGGACATCCTGCCCCATCACGATGGTGCCCGAACGTTGATCGACCACGACCCGCGCCTTGCGCTCGGGCTCGACCAGGATGTTCTCGATCCGGCCAAGCGCATGGGCCGGCGACGCCGCGCGCATGCGTGTGAGGGTCAACTGCACGGTCCCCGCATCGAGCATCATGGCCGCGTTTGAACCCACGAGACCGTTGATCGCAGCCTCGATCCGGGCAGCGGTGGTGAAATCCGGCTCTCTCAAGGCAAGACGGATCGTATCGAGCGCCGCAAAGTCAAAGTCGATCTCACGCTCGACCCGGGCACCGGAGGGGATCACGCCCGCCGTTGGCACCCCCCGCACGACCCCGCCGGCATCCCCTAGCGCCGCCACGCCGCCGGCGATGATCGTGCCCTGCGCCACGGCATAGATCTGGCCATCCGCCGCGTTGAGCGGAGTCATCACAAGCGTCCCCCCCAACAGGCTCTTGGCGTCGCCGATCGCCGAGATGGTCACATCAATCTGGCCACCGGCCCGGGCAAAGGGTGGCAGTTCGGCAGTAACAAAGACCGCCGCGACATTCTTGGGGCGAAACTGTTCTCCCGAGACGTTGATGCCGAGGCGTTCGAGGATGTTCGACATGATCTCTTCGGTGAAGGGCGCGTTGCGCAGCCCGTCTCCCGTGCCATTGAGTCCTACGACGAGGCCATATCCCACAAGATCATTGCCGCGCACGCCATCGAACTCGACCAGATCCTTGATCCGGATCGGGCTGGCGGACGCCATGCCGCAAGAAAGCGCAAGTGCCAGAGCCAAGACCCTCCGGACGATCCCCAACCAGAGGGTCATGACAGGAAATTCAAGAGGCTGAGCCGCGACGCGCGCGCGGTCACGGTATAGAGCGCCTCAAGCTGGAATTGCACCTGTTCAAGTTCCACGGCCGTCTTGAACGAGTCCACAGAGACCATTTCTGCGCGCGCAATCTCGAAACTGGTTATTTCAGCGGCGATACGCACTGAGGATTGCTCGATCCGGTTCTCGGCCTGCCCGAGATTGGCGCGGATTTCGGTCAAGACGTCCTGATGCGCCAAGAGCGCGACACCGGCCCCGGAGGCGAGGCCGATCCGGTCGCTACTGGCTAAGGCAATTGCCGCATCATCGCTTACCGCGATCAGAACCACCTGTTTCATAGCTTCGCGCAAGCCCCGGTTATCGGCCCGGACATCCAGCGCCACAGACTCGCCCGAGCCAAGCCTGTAAGGGGCAACCTTGCTCTCGCCTCCCTGATAGATCGAGGTCATAAATCCGCCTGCGGGACTGTCAAAGAACAGGTCGAGTCGGCTTTGGACATCTGCGGCGCTGGCCGCCCCGCTGAGTGTGACCCGGACTTCCGCCAACACATTCGCGGCAGAGGAAAGCGGGCTCGTGTCCGTCTGCGCGCCAGAAAAGAGGGCGCGACCTGCCACTTCGGCGTTGAGAGACCCGATCAAGGATTCAAGCGCCGCGGTTGCATTGGTGGCGAGGACCGACAATTGCCGCGTCGTGCCAGCCGTGCCCAACGTAATGGCCTGCGTCGCCAAATCCGTGGTTACGTTCTGCACTCGGGCGAGTGATGCCTGCATCACCGCGGTATCGGTCGCGGCTTCACGCGCGGCAGTGCGATGCCCTGACAAGAGCACCAGTTCGTGCTCGATATCGGCCAGCGGCAGGAGGTTTCCCGACAGATGTCGCCCGAGATCGGCCACCCGCCCGCTGCTCAATTCCAGCCCGAGCCGGTCCAGTTGCTGACGCAGGTCCACGCCCTGCCGCCGCACGGCAAAAGACTGGGCAAGATCACCGATAGTCTGAAAATTCATGGTCATATCCTCAACAGGGTATCAAGCATGTCATCAATTGTCTGGATCATGCGGGCATTGGCGCCAAACGCTTGCTCGACCAGCAAAAGGCGTTGCAGCTCCGCGTCACTGTCCACACCTGTGGCCAACTCCTGCGACCGGAGTTCCGCGGCTTGGCTCGTGGCAAAGCTCTGGTGTTCCTCCATCGTGACCCGCTCTTTGGAGAGGTTTGATATCAGCGCCGCGGCATGATTGGCGGCCGATCTGGCCCCGCCCCCCAACAAGCCAGAAGGCAAGGTGCTGGTTTGCGTCAAGGCGCGGCTCAATTCCCCGATCAAGACCCC
>JBLRXE010000027.1:0-13744 GCA_047920895.1 Roseovarius sp. | reverse complement strand
CCATTCTCGGCGGATTTGACCACCACCACATCCCAGCCCACCATCTGCGCGCTTGCCGGGTTGGTGCCATGGGCGCTGACCGGAATCAGGCACACGCGGCGATGCCCCTGCCCCTGCGCCCGGTGATAGGCGGCAATGGTCAAGAGGCCCGCATATTCCCCCTGCGCGCCGGAATTGGGCTGCATCGAAATGGCGGCATAGCCGGTGATGTCACAAAGCTTGGCGCTCAGATCGTCGATCAACTCCTTGTAGCCCAGCGCCTGATCGGCGGGCACAAAGGGATGCAAGAGCGAGAATTCGCGCCAACTAACCGGCATCATCTCGGCGGCGGAATTGAGCTTCATGGTGCAGGACCCCAGCGGGATCATCGCCCGATCCAGCGCCAGATCGCGATCCGCCAGCCGCCGCATGTAGCGCATCATCTCCGTTTCGGCGCGGTTCATGTGGAAGATCGGATGGGTCAGATACTCGCTCTCACGCTGCAAGGCATCGGGGATACGGTAGTCCGGCGTGAAATCGCTATCCTCCATGATGATGCCAAAGGCCCGCCAGACCGCCTCGATCGTCGCCGAGCGGCTGCGCTCGTCCAACGTGATACCGATCCGCGTCTCCCCCACGCGACGCAGGTTGATCCCCTCGCGCACCGCTGATTGCAGCACGCCACGCTGCAAGAGACCGACATCGACTGTGATCGTGTCAAAGAAATCACCCGGCTCCACATGAAAGCCCGCCGCCTCCAGCCCCTTGGCCAGACGCACCGTCTTGCGGTGAATGCGCTGAGCAATGGCGCGCAGCCCCTTGGGGCCGTGAAACACCGCATACATCGACGCCATGACCGCCAAGAGCGCTTGCGCGGTGCAGACGTTCGAGGTGGCCTTTTCGCGGCGGATATGCTGCTCGCGGGTTTGCAGGCTCAGGCGATAGGCGCGGTTGCCGTGGCTGTCGATGGACACGCCCACAATCCGCCCCGGCATAGCGCGCTTGTAGGCATCCTTGGTGGCCATATAGGCGGCATGCGGTCCGCCATAGCCCACCGGCACGCCAAAGCGCTGCGTCGAACCCACGGCAATATCCGCGCCCATGGCGCCCGGTTCCTTGAGCAGCGTCAGGGCCAGCGGATCGGCAATCACGATGCCAAGCGCGCCGCTGTCATGCAGGGCTGCAATCTCGGGGGTGAAATCGCGCAGCGTGCCATAGGTGCCGGGATACTGGAAAATCGCGGCAAAGACCTTGTCCACCTCCAGATCATCCGGGCTGCCCACGATCACCTCGATCCCCAGAGGGGCGGCGCGGGTCTGGATCACGGCGATATTCTGCGGATGGCAATTCTCATCAACGAAAAAAGCCTTGGCCTTGGACTTGGCCACGCGCTGCGCCATGGTCATGGCCTCTGCCGCCGCCGTCGCCTCGTCCAGAAGCGAGGCATTGGCAATCTCAAGCCCGGTCAGATCGCTGACCATGGTCTGAAAGTTCAACAGCGCCTCAAGCCGCCCTTGGCTGATTTCCGGCTGATAGGGGGTGTAGGCGGTATACCACGCCGGGTTTTCAAAGATGTTCCGCTGGATCGCGGGCGGCGTCACCGTGCCATGATAGCCTTGGCCAATCAGCGAGGTCAGAACCTTGTTCTTGGACGCGGTCTGCCACATGTGGAATTGCAACTCATGCTCCGACTTGGGCTTGCCGAAATCGAGCGGTTTTTCCTGACGGATGGATTTCGGCACCGTCTCATCAATCAGCGCCTCGAGCGAGTCGACGCCCAGAACCTTGAACATCTCGGTCATTTCCTCGGGCGAGGGGCCGATATGGCGGCGATTGGCGAAGTCATAGGGCAGATAATCGGTCGCTTTGAACGACATGGCTTTGTCCTCATCAGATCGCGCAGGCGGCATCACGCCAACCTGCTGCTTCTTTTTGGCAAAAATACTCCCGCCGGAGGCCCGAAACTCTTTGGGACCGTCCGCACCTCCGGCGGGCGGGTTCAGGCGATATGGGCCTGATAGGCGGCCTCATCCATGTAATCATCCATCTGGCTGGGATCGGCGGGCTTGATCTTGAAGAACCAGGCATCGCCCATCGGATCTTCGTTGACCTTTCCCGGATCATCAAGCAGCGCCTCGTTGACCTCGACGATCTCGCCGTCAATCGGCGCAAGGATATCCGAGGCGGCCTTGACGCTCTCGATCACCACCACCTCGTCATCCTTGCTGACCTCGGTGCCCACTTCGGGCAGATCCACAAAGACCACGTCCCCCAATTGCTCGCTGGCGTGCTCGGTGATGCCCACGACCACGACGTCATCCTCGACGCGCAGCCATTCATGTTCTTCGGTGAATTTCATCGCTTTCCGGCTCCTGTTGCTCAGCGTTTGAAAGTTGCGGGGGTAAAGGGCAGCTTGGCCACCCGGACGGGCAGGCGTTTGCCACGCACCTCACCGTATAACTCTGTGCCCTCAGAGGCCAAGCCCTGAGGGACATAGCCCATCGACATCGGCGCCTCGATGGTCGGGCCAAAGGCCCCCGAGGTGACATGGCCCACGGGGTCGCCGCCCGTCGCATCGGCAAAGAGCGGCGTGCCTTCGCGCATCGGCGCCCGGCCCTCGGGGCGCAGGCCGACACGGGCGCGGGGGGCACCCTGATGCAATTCGTTCAGGATACGCTCTGCGCCGGGAAATCCGCCCGCGCGTGCGCCACCCGCACGGCGGACCTTCTGGATGGCCCAGCTCAGACTGGCCTCGACCGGGGAGGTGCCGGTGTCGATGTCATGGCCGTAAAGGCACAGACCCGCCTCCAGCCGCAGGCTGTCCCGCGCGCCCAGTCCGATCGGTTCGACATCCTCATGCGCCAGCAGGGTGCGCGCGAGCGGCTCTGCCTGTGTCTCGGGCACCGAAATCTCGAACCCATCCTCGCCGGTATAGCCCGAACGCGAAATCCACAATTCGCCAAATTCTGAGCCGAAAATGCCCACATCCATAAAGCGCATCGCAGCCACACCCGGCACCATCGCCTCCAGCACCGCCTCGGCGGCGGGGCCTTGCAAGGCCAAAAGCGCGCGGTCGGTGATTTCCTCGACCGTGACCCCCGGCAATCCAGCCCGCATATGTGCAAGATCGGCAGCCTTGCAGGCGGCGTTGACCACGACGAACATATGATCGTCCCGGTTGGCCAGCATCAGATCGTCGAGAATACCGCCCGCGTCATTGGTGAACATGCCATAGCGTTGCCGCATCAGGCCCAGACCCAGCAGGTCCACGGGCACCAACGCCTCCATCGCCTCAGCCACGGTGGCGTAACCGCCCGGCGCGCGAAGGATCACCTGCCCCATATGGCTCACATCAAACAGCCCCGCCTTGGCGCGGCAATGCAGATGTTCCTTCATCACGCCCATGGGATATTGCACCGGCATGTCATAATCCGCGAAGGGCACCATCTTGGCCCCCAATTCGCGGTGGAGCGCATTCAATGGCGTTATCTGCAAGTCAGACATCCGCATCCTTCCCTTTGCTCTGGTCCGGATCGTCAGTCGATCAGTCCGGCACCGCCCATGCGCCATACCCGTTACAGGCCGCGCCACGATGCCCCCTCTGTCCCTTGGCCTGAGATCGCTATCCCGTCGGCGTCCCGGTCAAGGCCGGGCTCTCTCCAGAGTTCCGAGGATCGGGCAGGTCCTTGCGCCTGAGAGTTTCCGGGGCGGTTGCTCCTTCGGCACTGGCTTGCGCCAGTTCTCCCTATCCAATCTGCCGTGCACGCTAGTATACAGCGCGCGCCAGTTCAAGCCTGTTTGATGCAGGGTGCCGCTGAAAAGATCGTGAAGAGCGCCTCGTTGTCGCAGACGAGCGCATCCAGCGTGACCTCGTCAAGATGGGCATAAAACGCCTCGACCGCATCCACCAGCGCCACCCGCAAGCGGCAGGCATCGGTCAGGGGGCAGGTGTTGTCCACATCGGCAAAACACTCCGCGACGGGCGTGTGTTGTTCCAACTGGCGAAACACATCGCCCACGGTGATCTGGGACATCGGACGTCCCAGCCGCACGCCGCCGGTGCGCCCGCGTTGGGTATGGAGAAATCCCAGTTGCGACAGACGGTTGATGATCTGCGCCAGATGGCTCTCAGAGGTGTTGCAGCGTTCGGCAATCTCGGACTTGGTGACAAGACGGTCGCTGTTGGCGGCGCAGAACATCAAGAGCCGGATGGCAATATTGGTGCGTTTGGTGATCCGCATGACAGGCATTTCCCCCTCAATGGCTGGATCAAGTCTTGCGGTGAAACGGCGACATGACCATGATCCAGATCAAGACAGGGGCAAAGCGTGATTGGACACTCATATTTCTTTGGCTACGGCAGCCTTGTGAACCGGGCGAGCCACGCCTTTGCTGGGGCCGTTCCCGCGCAGTTGACCGGCTGGCGGCGGGTCTGGCGGCACACGGACCTGCGGCCCGTGGCCTATCTGACAGTGGTGCCCGACCCCGAGGCAGAGATTGACGGGCTGATTGCCCCCGTGCCCGAGGTCGATTGGCCCGCGCTCGATGCGCGCGAGGCCGCCTATATCCGCGCGCCCGCCGCACATCAGGTCCGCCACCCCCTGCCCCATTCCCCCGAAATCGCCGTTTATACCATTCCCGAGGGTCCGCATGCGACCCCCAGCCATGCGCATCCGATCCTGCTCAGCTATCTCGATGTGGTGGTTCAGGGCTATTTCCGTGAATTCGGCGCGGCGGGGGTGCAGCGTTTCTTTGACACCACCCATGGTTGGGACGCGCCCCTGCTTGATGACCGCAGCGCCCCCCGTTATCCCCGCCACCAATCCCTGACGGCGCATGAGCGGGACCAGACCAACCGCCATCTTGACCGGCTTGGCGTGTCGATCATTGGCCCCGACAAATGCCCTGACAGATAACCAAGGCGCGCGCGTGAAAATCCAAATCCTCTCGACCACCGTCCTCTCGCTTCTGCGGCTCAGCCGCAAGCTCTGGCTGCGCGTGACGCTCTTTGCCCTCTTGGCGGTGCTCGCCTCTGCGGCGGCGATCTTGCTCGACGCCCAGATCCCGGCCAGCCTCAAGACCCGCTTTACCCCCGACGCGGTGATGCCGATCCTCACGATTCTGGCCTCTGGCATGCTCGCGGTCAGTACATTCTCGCTCAACGTCATGGTGACGGCCCATAACGCCGCCGCAGGCCAGACCACACCGCGCGTGCATGCGATCCTGCTGGCGGATACGACCACGCATACGGTTCTGGCCACTTTCATCGGGGCCTTTGTCTATGCGCTGAGCGCGATCATCCTCTTTCAAACCGGGTTTTACCCGGACGGTGCCAGCGTTCTGGTGCTGGTCTTCACCGTGGCAGTGGTGGTGCTGGTGGTGGTGGCGCTCCTGAGCTGGATTCACCATCTGAGCGATCTGGGCAGCATGGAGGCCACGCTCCTTGCCATCGAAGTGGCCGCCCGCAACAGCCTGATCCGCGACCGCAGCCTGCCCTCGCTCGGCGCGCGGCGTCTAACAGAGGATACGGTCCTGCCGGTAGAGGCGCGGCCCTTGACCGCCCCGGCAACCGGGTATCTGCAACTCATCGACATGCACGCCATCAGCGAAAAACTGGGCACCGATCAGACCCGCGTCTATCTCTATGTCCGGCCCGGTGCCTATCTGGTCCGGGGCCAGACCATCGGTCATGCCAGCGGGCTGAGCGAGGACGAGGGGCGCGCGATCTGCCGAAACCTCACCATCGCCGCCACCCGCAGCTTCGAACAAGACGAAAGCTATGGGTTGCTGGTGCTGTCGGAAACCGCCTCACGGGCGCTCTCGCCGGGGATCAACGATCCGGGCACCGCGATTGCCGTGCTCTGCCGACAGGAAAAGCTCTTGCTCGACTGGACGCACGCCTTGGAGGGTGAAGAGCGGCCCCTCTTTCCCCGGATATTCGTGCCAGAGACATCGCGCGCGGCAATGATCGACATGGCCTTTGCTGGCGTGGCGCGTGACGGGGCAGGACAGATCGAAGTGGCCTTGCGCCTACAACAGGTTCTGGCGCGGCTGGCCAAGGCGCCTGATGCCGATCTGGCTCAGGCGGCGCGGGAAATGTCGCAGCATGCCTGCGAATATGCCGAAGCTGCCTTGTCGCTCGAACGCGACAAGACGCGGTTGCGCGCGGCGGTGCTCAGCCCTTCGCCTTGATCATCTGCAAGAGCGGCAGCACCTGCGCCATTTCCGGCCCATGCGCCTGACCCGTCAGCGCCTTGCGCAGCGGCATGAAAAGACCCTTGCCCTTGCGGCCCGTGGCCTCCTTGACGGCACTCGTCCACTTGCCCCAGGTCTCGGCATCATGCGGACCCTCAGGCAAGAGCGCCATCGCTTGCGCCACAAAGTCCCGATCCTCGTCCTCGATCACCGGCTCCGCCCCATCCCGAAAGAGCGTCCACCACCCCTCCAGATCCTTGAGCGTGGTGATATTCTCGCGCGTGACCTCCCAGAATTGCGGGGCCAGTGCCTCGGGCACGCCGATCTCCGCGATCTTGCCCGCCACCGCCTCGAACGGCAGCGCCGCCAGATGCCGCGCGGTCAGCGGAAAGAGGTCATTCTCATCGAATTTGGTCGGCGCAGAGCCAAACCGCTCGATATCAAAGCCCTCGATCAACTGAGCCATCTCCGTGCGCAGCTCCACCGGATCAGCCGACCCCAGCCGCGCCATCAGGCTCAAGAGCGCCATGGGCTCGATCCCCTGCGCGCGCAGGTCGCGCAATGACAGCGCACCCAGCCGTTTCGACAGCGCCTCGCCCTGCGGACCCGTCAAGAGCGAGTGATGCGCGAACTGCGGCGGTTTGGCTCCAATCGCCTCGATGATCTGGATTTGCGTGGCGGTATTGGTCACATGATCCGATCCGCGCACGATATGCGTGACGCCCATGTCGACATCATCCACCACCGAGGCCAGCGTATAGAGAACCTGACCATCACCGCGAATGAGCACAGGGTCACTGACCGAGGCTGCATCAATCGAAATATCGCCAAGGATTCCGTCGTGCCATTCGATCCGCTCTTGAATGAGCTTGAACCGCCAGACGCCATTGCCCCGCTCAGCGCGCAGCTTGTCCTTTTCTACCTCGCTCAGCGAGAGCGCGGCACGGTCATAGACCGGCGGGCGCCCCATATTGAGCTGTTTCTTGCGCTTGAGGTCCAATTCGGTCGGCGTCTCGAACGCCTCATAGAACCGCTCCATCTCGCGCAATTTATCCGCTGCTTCGGCATAGCGGTCCAGCCGCAAGGATTGCCGCTCGATCCGGTCCCAGTGCAGGCCCAACCACTCAAGATCCTGCTTGAGCGCATCGACATAGGCCTCTTTCGAGCGTTCGGCGTCGGTGTCGTCGACCCGCAGGATAAACGTGCCCCCCGCGCGCCGGGCAATGAGATAGTTCATCAGCGCGGTGCGCAGATTGCCGACATGGATATAGCCGGTGGGCGACGGGGCGAAACGGGTGGTGATCATGGGCGTCTCCTGACTCTGCGCGGGCTTTGTCACAGGCGCGCGCGTTTGTCCAGATTGCGCCCCCTAGCCATGGGTGGGCCAGGCGCGATGCTCGTCGTCGATCACGAGGGGATGCGCATGCAAGGGGGCGTCCGGCAAGTCAGCGGGCCAGAAGCGCGCCGCCGCGCCCACACCGATCGCCGCAGAGGCTACCAAGAGGGCAGAGGCCACGAACCCTGCCACCGTGCCCAGAAACAGCCAGTGATAGCTCAGCACCGCCAGCAACAGCCCCGCCAAGGCCGGGCTCACGAGGTTTTCCAAATCATAGGCCAGACGCGACAGCGACAGCGCGCGGGTATAGTCCCGCTCATCGGGCAACACATCGAGCAAGACCGCCTGATAGGCCGGGGTAAAGGTGGCAGAGGCCGCCTGAAGCAGGAAAATCAGCATATAGACCTGCCAGAGATCCGTGACGAACGGCAGGCAGAGGGCGACGCCCGCGCGCAGCATATCCGCCCCGATCAGCACCGCCTTGCGCGGCAGGCGCTGCACCACCGCCTGCGCCACTGGTGACAGGCCCACATAGGCAACCATCTTGATCGTATAGGCCGTGCCCAGAACCAGCCCCGCCTGCGCGCCCGCCAGATCATAGGCCAAGAGGCCAAGCGCCACGGTCAAGAGGCCCGTGCCGATCAGGGCCACGACCTGCGCGCCAAAGAGACAGCCGTAATCGCGATTTGCAAAGAGGGTCATTATGGGCAAAGCCTATACGCTCTGATCCGCGCCGGGAATGACGCGTTTCGTCCCGCGCCAGCGCACTCTCAATTTTCCGTGAGCGCCATGCGCCCTACATGAAACCACGCTACCCTGACGCAAGTATTATTTACAGGAGGATTCCATGTCCAGATCCACACTCACCCGTCGCGCCATCCTCGGCTCTGCCGCGGCCCTGCCGCTTGCGGCCATGACCGGCACCGCCCGTGCCGCAGCGCCGATGCTGGGTGCCGCCTCCACACGGTTCAACCGGGTGATACTGGGCGATTTCGAGGTGACGACGCTTCTTGCCGCGACAACGCCGCGCCCCGATCCGCACACGATCTTTGGCCTCAACGTGAGCGCGGAAGAGTTTGCCTCGGTTTCTGCCGCCGCCAATATTCCGACCGATAAGGCGCAATTCTTCTTCACCCCGACGGTGATCAACACCGGCGCGGAACTCGTGCTCTTTGACACCGGCCTCAATCCCGAGGCGATCACCAGCGCCCTCGCCGCTGCGGGTTATAGCCCCGATCAGGTCGATGTGGTTGTGATCACCCATATGCACGGCGACCATATCGGCGGGCTGATGGGCGAGGGCGGCGCCGCCACCTTCCCGAATGCCCGGTATGTGACCGCCAGCACCGAATACGATCATTGGGCCGCGGCCGGAAACGAAGGCTTTGACGGCAAGATGCGCCCCTTGGCGGAAAAGACCGGGATGATCGCCGACGGGGCCAGCGTGGCCTCGGGCATCACCGCCATGTCCGCACCGGGGCATACCCCCGGCCACACCGCCTATATGATCGAGAGCGGCGGCAAATCGCTGGTCATCGCCGCCGATTTCGCCAATCACTATGTCTGGTCGCTTGGGTATCCCGACTGGGAAGTCAGGTTCGACATGGACAAGGCACAGGCCGCCGCCACCCGCCGCAAAGTTCTGGACATGCTCAGCACCGACAAGATCCCGTTCATCGGCTATCACATGCCCTTCCCCGCCGTGGGCTATGTCGAGACGCGCGGCGACGGGTTCCAATATGTGCCCGCGAGCTATCAGTTGATGCTCTGACGCGACCGCGCGGGGCGGATTTACATTTCCGCCCCCGCGCCCCATATGCCGGGCATGGACAGGCCCGCCCCCGATATTGCAGACTTTGAGGAGATGGCCCGCGCGGCCTTCGCCGCCCTGCCACCGGCGTTTCGCCCGACGGCGCAGGAGGTAGCGTTGCTGGTCGTGGACTGGCCGCCCGTGTCGCTGCTGCGCGAAATGGACATCGACGATCCGCTTGATCTGACGGGCCTCTACGAAGGCATCCCGCTCACCGAAAAATCCCATTTCGATCAGCCGCTTGGCCCCGATACGATCTGGCTCTTCCGAGAGCCGATCCTGAACGAATGGCGCGACCGGGGCGATGTCGATCTGGCCGATCTGGTCACGCATGTGGTGGTGCATGAATTGGCGCATCACTTCGGCTGGTCGGACGCGGATATTGCCCGTATCGACCGCTGGTGGGAATGAACCGGCTCATCCCAAGCTGACCGCAAGCGGCCAAGATTTCAGATGCATTTCAGGATTTTATGGTGATCAATTTCAACCCTGACGGGCTGAAATGGTGCGGTCGAGAGGACTCGAACCTCCACGGGAGTTACCCCACAGCGACCTCAACGCTGCGCGTCTACCAATTCCGCCACGACCGCACGTGATCAGGTAGGTTTGCGCCGTATATGCAAACTCATCCGGCTTGTGAAGGGGCAAAACACATTGCCCCTCCGGTTTTTCGCAGGATTTTTCAGCCACCTATTCCAACTTGAACGTGGGCAAAGTCGCGACCGGCTGCACGCTCGCGCCGCTGCCTGCCTGAGAGCCCTGCGTCTGGAACGCCGCCTTGCGCAAGAGCCCTGTGCGTCCGGCGTTTCCGGGGGCGAAAACCGGCTCTGCGCCGCGCTCGACGGCCTCGACCGCGCCTTGATACCACGCCAGTGCCAGATCGGGCCGCCGGGTCGTGCCAAACCCTTCGTTCAGGTGATGCCCCATCAACTCACCATAGGGCTCTTCGCCTAGAGCCGTAAGCAACAGGGCGGAGCCAAGCGCTACGTTCATGTTGTCGATGCGGTAGCCGACCGAGAGACATATCTTGGCCGTTCCTGCCAATTGCGCCGGAGATTGCCCCGACTGGAGCACAAAGCCGCGGACGTTCTGCACCACCTCATCCCGCGGGCTGAGCGACAAGGCAGCCACATGGTCCCGCATCGCAGGCTCGAACGCCCGGCATTGATCTTCGAGTTGGGTCTGTGTCACCCCTTTGAGAGAGGCGGCCATCGTTTCGCCCTCGGCAATCGCATAGGTGCGCGCAAGGCAGAATTGCTCGTTCAGCGCCACACGTCCGTCGCCCATCGACGCTTCGGTAACGAAACCACCGTTGGAATTGGTGATCAGACTCACCTGATTGCAATGCGAAGCCAGCGACGGGCCTTCGCCCCCAGAGGCCATCAGGTTGGGCAGAGCGGCAAATCCAAGCGCAGCCGGGGGCGCACTTGGCACCTGCGTCGCCTCAGGAATCGACGCCATCACCGGCGACGTAGCCGTCGGCGCGGGGGCCGCCGCATAGGTCGGCGCACCCGCCGCTTCGTCGCGGTAGGCATGCAATAGCCCACGCGTGCCCTGCCCGCGCTGCGCGATCAACTGCGCCGTCGCCGCGCCGCTGCTCTGCGCGCGGTAAAACGAGCTGATCAGGAACTGCCGCTCGTAATCCGCCAGATAGCCGGTCGCAGGATAGCCCATATGGGCCTGAAATTGCGCGGCGGCGTCCCGCGTGTTGCGCCCGCGCACGCCGTCGGGCGATCCTGCCGGAAAGCCGAAATAGTTCAGCGCCGTCTGTTCTTCGCGCACCTGTTGCCGCGCGACCGTATTCACCGGCGCCTGATAGGCTGGCCGCGTCGTGGTCGTCGTTGTCTGTTGCTTGCGTTCCCGCGCTTTGGCGCTCTCGTTCACGATGATGCCGCTCACCGCGCCGCCGACCAGACCGCCAACCAGCCCATCCTTGAAATCCGCCCGGGCCACGCCCGCAGGCAACGCCACCGATGCCGCCAACGCCGCTATCATAATTCGTTTTGAAAACATCGCTTATCTCCCCTAATCAGGTGCAAAAGCTGCTACATCAAGATACCACAAGTTACCCTTCAGGTGAACAGAGTCGAACCTTGCCGCTCAGAACCCCCTTTTCCATCGACCCATCCGGTGTGGAATGGCACATCTCTGCCGATCTCGTGCCCTATCCGGTGGCTGTGACTGCCATGGAGGACCGCGTCGCGCGAATCGCCGAAGGCAGCGCCGCAGAGGCGATCTGGCTGCTGGAGCATCCGCCGCTCTACACCGCCGGCACATCAGCCAAAGCGACGGATTTGACCGACCCTGACCGTTTTCCGGTCTATGAGGCCAAACGCGGCGGGCAGTATACCTATCATGGCCCCGGTCAGCGTGTCGTCTACATCATGCTCGACGTGGGCAAGCGCGGCCGCGATGTGCGCTGCTTTGTCCGTCAGTTGGAACAGTGGGTCATCGCTACGCTGGCAGAATTCAACGTCACCGGCGAAATCCGCGCAGGCCGTGTCGGTGTCTGGGTCAGCCGCCCGGACAGACCGCTGACAGCCTCAGGCCAACTGGCTGAAGACAAGATCGCCGCCATCGGCATCCGCCTGCGCAAGTGGATCAGCTTTCATGGCATTTCGATCAATCTCGAACCCGATCTGGAACATTTCACCGGCATCGTGCCCTGCGGTATCTCCGAGTACGGCGTGACCTCTTTGGTCGATCTTGGTCTGCCCGTCACGATGAACGATCTCGACGTGGCCCTGCGCCGTTGCTTTTCACAGGTATTTGACTGAGGCAAAGCGCCGCCGGAACCAAGTTTGGAGGTTGCAAGCCGGGGCATGCGGGCTATGCTCGTGTATGGACCTAAACGAAACATCAATGAGGTAGCCAATGAAGACCCTTATCGCCGCATCCGCCACGCTCGTGGCCCTCTCCCTGCCTGCCTTTGCCGACGGCGACGCCGCCAAAGGCGAAAAAGAATTCAACAAATGCAAAGCCTGCCACATGATCGCCTCGGACAGCGAAACGATCGTCAAGGGTGGCAAAACCGGCCCGAACCTCTATGGTATCGTTGGCCGCACGGCAGGCAGCGTCGAGGGTTTCAGCTATTCCGACGGTCTGGCTGCGAAAGGGACCGAGGGTCTGGTTTGGGATGAAGAGGAACTCGCGGCCTTCTTGAAAGATCCCAACGACTATCTCGGCAGCCGCTCCAAGATGACCTTCAAGCTGGCCAAGGGCGGCGAGGACGTGGCGGCCTATCTCGCCACCTTCTCCGAGTAAGCGAAACAATTGCCGCAAGGTTTTCTGCCCCGCGCCACACGCGCGGGGCTTTTTCATGGAAAGGCTCAGGGAAACCGCGCCCGCGTCCGATTGGCCAGCGCCACCAGTGACAGCATCACCGGCACCTCTACCAGCACCCCCACCACCGTCGCCAATGCCGCCCCGGAATTGAGACCAAAGAGCGAAATCGCCACCGCCACCGCGAGTTCAAAGAAGTTCGACGTCCCGATCAGCGCACAGGGGGCGGCAATGCGATGTGGCACCTTGAGCAGCCACGCCGCAGCATAGGCCAGCGCAAAGATGCCATAGCTTTGCAGGATGATCGGCACCGCGATCAGGCCGATCACCATGGGCCGGTCAACAATCACCCGGCCTTGCAGGCCAAAGAGGATCACCACCGTTGCGATCAGCCCAAGGATCGACCACGGCTTGACCCGCGCCTGAAACGCCGCAATCCGTGCCTCTGAGCCCAGCCTGCGCCGCGTCAGCATCCCCGCCGCCAGCGGCAGCGCCACAAAGAGCAGCACCGACAGCACCAACGTCTCCCACGGCACGACAATATCCGTGACCCCCAGCAAAAACGCCACGATGGGCGCAAATGCAAAGACCATCACCACGTCGTTGACCGAGACCTGCAACAGCGTATAGCTCTCATCGCCCTTGGTCAGTTGCGACCAGACAAAAACCATCGCCGTGCAGGGCGCTGCGCCCAAGAGGATCAGCCCCGCAATATATTGCTGGGCGTCGGCGGGGGCGATCAGATCGACAAACACGCCCTCAAAGAACAGCACCGCCAGAGCCGCCATGCTGAAGGGCTTGATCAGCCAGTTGACCACCAGCGTGATTGCAAGGCCACGGGGTTGACGCGCCACCTGGCTGAGGCTGGCGGGATCGACGCCCACCATCATCGGATAGACCATGGCCCAGATCAGCACCGCCACCACCAGATTGACCCGTGCCACCTCTGCCGCCGCGATTGCCGCCACCCCGCCCGGCGCCACCAGGCCATGGATCACGCCCACCGCCATGGCCAGCAGGCACAGCGCGAAAAAACCCAGTACGATAAGTAGAAGAAAGAAAAAGTCCATTAAGATTCCTAGCGTTGGCCCCCAAGATACGCGGACAGGATAGGATGTCAATCCGGGGCGGCGGGGAGGGAT
>JBLRXE010000026.1:0-13895 GCA_047920895.1 Roseovarius sp. | reverse complement strand
CCCCCCTCGGCGAGGTCCCGGGTCAAGCCCGGGACGGGTGTGTTTTCGATGGGGCGCAACACGCCCTAAACCTCAGACCGAAGGCACCGGCAGATTGCCCTTGACCCGCGTCAGGTTGATCCGCTGCCGATCCTCGCGCGGCGAGATCCCGAATGCCTCGCGGTAATGCCGGACCAGCACCTTGGAACTGGCATAGCCCACCGCTTCGGCGATCTGCGCCATGGTGTCGTTGGAATACATCACGATCTGACGCGCCGCCTTCATCCGCATGGCACGGAAATAATGGGTGGGGTTCTGCCCCGTCGCCCGCTTGAAGCTGCGCTCCAGATGCCGGGGTGTGATGCCCAGGTCCTCGGCCACCTCCGCCATCGACAAGGGCGCCGACATATGCCGCGCCATGAGGTCAATGGCGCGCGCCACCATCGGTGGCAGATCGGTGGCCCGCGCCCCTTCGCCCAAGACCGGCACCATCTGCTGCACGCCCGCCTTGCGCATCATCGGATGCTGAAACCAACAGGCCACTTCGGTGGCGATGCCCGCGCCCAACGCCATTTCAACCATATGCAGCGCCAGATCGAACGCCGCCGCCGCGCCAGATGCGGTGACACAGCGCGGCGTGATCTCGATCACCTGATCCGACGCGGGCACGCCCGGAAACTCGGCCAGAAACGCCGCCTCATAGCACCAATGCACCGACAGCGCGACATCCGCCACCGCGCCGCTGCGCAAGAGCGGGAACACCCCGCCGCTGATCGCGCCCAGCACCGTGCCATGCCGCGCCACCCGCCGCAGATGCGCCGCCGACCGGACATCGGCAAACCGGCTGGTGGGGGCCGACAAGAGCAGCAGGTAATCGCAATCGTCGGTCTTGGACAGCCGCCGACCGGGGTCAAAGGCGATGCCCGCACTCGACATCACCCGCTCTGCTCCTTCCGCCACCAGATCCCAGGCAAAGGTGTGCCGCCCCGAAATTTCATTGGCCGCGCGCAACGGTTCGATCACCGACGTCAGACAAGACATCGGAAACCCCGGAAAGATCAGGAACCCAATTCGGATCACACGCTGTGCCATCTGTCTCGGCCTCTTGCCCGCACCGCTTGTGCCTCTACGGAACATTTTCCACTTGGGAATAAATTATGCAATAAGCTGAACATCATAAGTCTGCATAGAACAATCTGGCATTTTCGAGCCGTCCGGCCTAAACCTGAGAGGAAAACAATGAGCATCATGGAAACCGCTAAATTGGCCAAACTGTCTCAGGACCCTCACAAGCTGCGCGACGAGCGTGAAAAAGTGCTGGAGGTTGCCATCGGCCGCGAAGTGCGCGCCTATCGCAAGAAGCAGAACATCACCGTCGCCGAGCTGTCGAACATGACCGAACTGTCCATCGGCATGCTCTCCAAGATCGAGAATGGCAATACCTCGCCGTCGCTGACCACGCTGCAAACGCTGGCGCGCGCCCTCTCGGTGCCGTTGACGGCGTTTTTCAAGGAATATGAGGAACGCCGCGAGGCGGTGCATACCAAGGCGGGCCAAGGCGTCGAGATCGAGCGCGCGGGCACCCGCGCGGGCCATCAATACAATCTCCTCGGTCATATCGGATCGAACAGCAGCGGCGTCATGGTCGAGCCATACCTGATCGTGCTCAATTCCGAATCCGACACATTCAAGACCTTTCAGCATGACGGGATCGAGATGATCTACATGCTCGAAGGCGAAGTCGGCTATCGCCACGGCAACCAGACCTATCACCTGACGCCCGGCGACACGCTCTTTTTTGACGCTGACGCGCCGCACGGACCGGACCAGTTGATCCGCTTCCCGATCCGTTACCTGTCGATCATCAGCTATCCGCAAAAAAGTTGAGGCCGGGCGCTGAACACGCAGACCCGGACGTCCCCTCCTCTCAAGAAAATTGAAAATTTTCTTGTCCGGAATTTTTTCAAAATTCCGCTGCCCAAGCAACGCCTTAATTCTGCAATGGCGGCTCAGTCTCCAGATCGGGCCAGACGCCGGGGCTGGTGGGCAGGCCATCATCGAACCGGCTCAGATACTCGACCATCATCGGTCGGTTGCGGATGAACCCCTTGTAGGTCGCCAACTCCTCGGGCAGGTCGCGCACCACCCGGTGCAAACGGCGGCCCCATTTCGGCACGCTCACCACATCCTGAAACGCGATCAGATAGCAGCGGATCGGAAAGAGCAGCGCATTGGAACGTGGCAGCCGGAAAAACGTCTGCAATTCCACCCGCAAATGCTGTTTCGCACCGATATTCTCGGGCGTCAGCGTGGTCTTTTGCACGCCCCATTTGTGATAATTTTCGGGGCTTGTGTCGAGCAGCGGATTGACCGTCATCGTCCAGTTAAGCCGCCGCGCTGGCGCCCCCTGCTGCACATTGAGCAGGAATTTCAACGCACGCTGGAAAATCCCCATCTCATGCGCCAGGGGCACCGGCGCGTGCCATTCAAAGAAATTCATCCCGATGTCGAAATCGAGCGACCAGTCGGCTTGCGTGGTGATCATCCCCGCATCCATCCAGAGCATCTCGTCGCGCTGATCCAGCACCGCGAAATCGCCCTGCGTCTGCCGCGTGATATATTCCAGCGGACCACAAGGCAGCGTGGTCGGATCAAGGAAGGTAAAGCTGTGGTCAATTTCCATCGGCTTGTTGATCCACCGCCAGCGGTTGCCGTCACGGTGTAATTCAAAGAGGTCGGGGTAATCCTCGGCCTTGCAGGTCATGATCAACTCAAGCGTATCCCACCCCGCCAGCGTCATATGCGGCAAGGATTGGCAACGCAGTGGATCATCGGCCAGCACCAGCGCCCGGTCGCGCATTTCCGACAGGTAATGCTCGTCCACGTCAAAGCGCTTTTCATAGACCGAGCCCGCAGGCCCGCCGCGATGCTGCTCCATGTTGACCGAATACATATAGCTGTCTTCGTGGAACGGGAACGGGAACCGCTTGATCGCCCAGGGCGAGTTGCGAAAGGAATAGTCGTCGCGGAAGGTCTCGTTATTGAACTGGATGGTCATCTCGCGTGGCTCCTTATCGGTCCAGAACCAGCGCCTTGCCGATGAAACGGCTGACGCAGGGCATGATTTTCTTGCCGCTGGCGTGCTCGGCATCGTCCAGCCAGTGATCGCGGTGGACAATCTCGCCGTCCAACTCGACCACATCGGTCTCGCACTGGCCGCAGGCCCCGCCACGACAGAGGAAGGGCGCATCGACCCCGGCCCGTTCGATCGCTTCCAGCAGGCTTTCGTGCTCGCCCACCTGAATGACCAGATCGGATTTGCAGAGCCGCACCTCGAAGGGCACGCCGGGCTGCGGGGCGAGGAACTCCTCGGAATGCACCGCCTCATCCGGCCAACCAAGGGCTGCGGCGCGGGTCTTGACCCAAGTGATCATTCCCTTGGGGCCGCAGACATAGATATGCGTGCCCAGAGGCTGCCCGCCCAAGAGATCATCAAGCGGAATCGCCTGCTTTTGATCGTCGTAATAGATATGCGCCTTGTTGGGATATTTGCCCCGCAACTCATCAGCATAAGAGCCGAGCGCGGCACTCCGGCAGGCGTAATGCAATTCCCAATTGCCGTTCGATTGCTCCAACTGTGCGATCATCGCCATAAAGGGCGTGATCCCGATGCCACCGGCAAAGAACACATGCTTGCGCGCCCGCAAATCCAGCGGAAAGAGGTTCACCGGATAGGTGATGGTCATCGCATCGCCCGGCTTCACATGGTGGTGCATAAAGAGCGAGCCACCCCGCCCCTCGTCATCGCGCCGCACCGAGATGGCATAGACCGAGCGATCACCGGGATCGGACATCAGCGAATAGGGGTTGAGCCGCGTGCGCCCCTCGTCGTGCATTTCCACGACCGTATGCGCGCCGGCGGAAAACGGCGGGAACTCCGCCCCATCCGGGCGGCGAAACTCGAACCGCGTCACCAAGTCGTTCACCGGCACCACGGCGGCCACAACCACCTCGATCTTTTCAGCCCCGGCGCGGGCCTTCTGGGGGGCGGCGCTCATGAGTATATCTCCTTTGCCGGAGGGACATCGCCGGGGTCCTCTGCATCAATGCACACCCCCTGAAATGCCGCCAACCGGCGCGAATAATGATCGCGCACGAACAGGTTCAGGCCGCAATGCGCACAGACAAAGGGATCGGTGGTCACATCCTCGGTGATGCCCTTGCAATGCACGCATTGCATCCGCCGCGCGGTCGAGCCGCGATGCTCGGTCTGAATGGCGCTGTGCGGAATACCCGCACTCACCGCCTCGTTCATCGCCTGCCCCATCAACCCTTCGGTGCCCGCAAGATAGACCTGCAACCCCATATGCGCGTCCGACAGCACCCGCCGCAGACGCTGCACCGATGCCGCATAACTCGGCCCGATATAGAGCTGCGCCGGACCCGCCGCGCGCAGCTTTTCCACATAGGTCTCCCCCGTCCCCTTGGGGATATAGAGGATATGGGCCTTGGCCATCAGCCCCGCATCCTGCGCCGCCAGATCAAGCAGCGCCTCGGCGCCCTCGGCATCGGCGATCATCAGATGCGCCTTGCCCGGTCGCGGGGCCAATGTGCCATAGACCGGGCGGCTGGCGATACTCTCCGGAAACTGGAATTTCGACATCGTCGCGTCTGCTCCCTTTCGCGTCATTAGAGCCAAAGGCCCGCGGGCCAAGGGTTTAGCCCTTGGCCGAGCGGATCACCTTGTCCTTGTCATAGAACGGCATCTCTTCGGCCACGCACCCGACCTCGGTGCCATCCGCATAACGCACGCTCATTTTGGTCCCCGGCACGGCGCAGTCAACCGGCATCCGCGCGATACCCACGTTATAGCCGTTGAGGTTGGAATTCAGACCAAAGGTCACGACACCCACAACCTCGCCATCCTTGAGCAGTGGCGCACCCATATCCGCCGCGCGCTTGCCCTCGAGCCGCACGCCGTAGATCTTGAACCGCTCTTTTCCCTTGAGCGCATAGTGGTTTTCCGAGCCGCGGAACCCGGTCTTGCCCGGCGATACCGTGAAATCCAGCCCCAACTCCCACAGCGTGTCACCGCACAGATCATCCTTGAACGGAAAGGTCTCGGAATTGTCGCCGGGATAGAACAGCAGATAGCTCTCGGTGCGCAAGAGATCGAGGGTCGAGAACTGCACCGGCACGATGCCCATGTCCTTGCCCTCTGCCAGGATCTGATCCCAGATCTGGATCGCATGCCGCCCCTGACAGAAAATCTCATAGCCGCGCTCGCCGGTGTATCCGGTGCGCGAGATCATCACCGGCAGACCAAAGAGCTTGGTTTGCAGAATGCCGAAATAGGCCAGATCGCGAATCCCCGGCACATGCTTTTCCAGGAAATCCACCGCCACTGGCCCTTGCAGCGACATGTCGTGCAGGTCGTCATCAAAGAGCATCGCGACATTCTTGCCATAGGCCGCCATGGCCAGCGATTCGTGGCCAGTGCCGGTGCCATGCACCACCATCCAGTGATTGACCGACAGGCGGTAGATCACGCAATCGTCGATGAACTTGCCCGCATCATTCAGCATACAGGCATAGACGGCGCGGCCCGGCATGATCTTGTCCACGTTGCGCGTGGTGGCGCGGTCGATGACGGCGGCGGCATGCGGCCCGACGATATGCACCTTCTTGAGGCCCGACACATCCATCAGCCCCGCCTTGGTGCGCACCGCGAGGTAATCCGCCTCGGCGCGCGCATCGGTATGGTCATAGAACCAGGCGGTGCCCATGCCGTTCCAATCGGTCAACTCGCCGCCGATTTCGGTGTGTCGCGGTGCGAGGGCAGAAGTTCGATAGATGATGGCCATGGCCGGCTCCCTGTCTGTTGTGGGGTGTGTTTGACGATATTCAGACGCAGATCGCAGCAAAAATCAATACTTTCATGCAGATTATTTTCCTGACGGGAATATCGCCTCCCAGCCCGCCCGAATTCCGGGCAGCCACAGAATTGATCACCGTTTCGATTCAAATTTCTTGACAGTCCGGAAAATCTTTGCCCCCCTAAGAAGAAAAAGTTTTTACCACCAATAAAACAACACAGCACAACAGGGAGAGTGCGATGAACGGCAACCTTGATGCGTTGACGACCATCTTCACCGAATTCTACTATTGGGTGACGGTCGTCTTCATGTTTCTGATCCATGTCGGATTTTGCATGTATGAGGTGGGCGCCAGCCGCCGCCGCAACCACATGCATACGCTCATGAAAAACGTGATGGTGATTCCCCTTGTCACTGTGACCTTCTTCTTCTTCGGATGGTGGATCTACTGGGCCTTCCCGATGTTCCCCTTCTTTGGCGGGCTTGACCATGAAGCGGCCAGCGCCAACCTACCCTGGTCGCCGACCATGGCCACAAATCTCGATGACCGGATCACTGGGGTGTTCTGGGCGGCGTTCCTGCTGTTTTCCTGGACGGCTGCCTCGATCGTTTCAGGCTCGGTGATCGAACGTATCCGCTCCTCGGCCCTCTGGGTGCATGCAGTGCTGATCGGCTCGGTCTGGTGGATCATCGACGCGGCCTGGGGCTGGCATTATGGCGGCTGGATGGTCAAATATCTGGGCTATCACGATGCCTATGCCTCGGGTGTGATCCATGCCATCGCGGGCGGCTATGCTCTGGGCGTGATCATGGTTCTGGGGCCACGGATCGGCAAATTCGCCGCCGACGGCACGCCACGGGACATCCCGCCACATAACCCCTGGATGCTGACCGTCGGGATTTTCCTGATCTACACCGGCTTCTGGGGCTTTTATGCCGCCTGCAACGTGCCGCTCATCTCGCCCGAACTAATTGGCGGCCAGATCACCGGCACCACCTGGACGGCCACCAATATCTACTTGGCCCCCACCTCGCTTTCGGCCATTACCTTCAACTTCCTGATGTCGCTCTCGGGCGGTCTCATGGCGGCCTATGTCGTGTCCAAGGGCGATGCCTTCTGGACCTTCTCGGGCGGTCTGGCCGGGATCATCACCGCCTCGGCGGGCAATGATCTCTATCACCCGATTCAGGCCATGTTGGTCGGCGCGACCGGTGTCGTGATCGTCTACAAACTGCACCACTGGGTCGAGCGTCGTTTCAAGCTTGACGATGCGGTGGGGGCAGTTGCCGTGCACGGATATGCCGGCGTTGTCGGTCTGATCCTCGCGGGCTTCATTCTCTGGGGCGCCCCGTCTTCACCATTTGAAGGCTACGCGACGATCAACCCCATCGGGAACACGCTTGGTGCGGTGATCATGTTCTTCGTTCTCGGCTTCCTGCCCGCCTTCATCGTGTCCAAGATGCAGGCCGCCGCTGGCGTGCTGCGCATCCCCATCGAGGTGGAATTGCAGGGCCTCGATTACGCAGAACACCATGCCTATGAGGACGCCATCGTTCAGGTCATCGAGGCCGACAAGGCGTATCTCGCAGCCAAAGCAACCCCCGCAGAATAAGGAGAAGGCACATGTCTACAATCGGTTACGAATCCTGGGCCGTTGATCTTGCCGACGTGGGGGCTATCTACCCCTTCCAAGGCTGGGAAATCCCGATGACCGTGCTCGGCGTCATCTTCTGGATTGGCTGGCACCGCATCCAGTTCGTCCGCGAGGGCAAGCATCTGGAACAGGCGCGCAAGATGGGCGATCCCGAAAAGGTTCGCAAACATCTCGAACGCTACTGATCCACACGGGTTTGCGCGGGCGCGACATGTCCGCGCAAATTACCCTCAGGAAACTTTTATTCATTTAAGTTGCAGCGTCTCCAGCCCGATGTTAGCCTCGGACTCAGGCAGCCCTCCGGGGCAGAATCACCAAAGTGGAGCAAACGCGAATGTGCGGGATTGTCGGACTTTTCCTGAAAGACAAAGCACTTGAACCCCAGCTTGGCAGCTTGCTGACCGATATGCTGATCACCATGACCGACCGTGGCCCCGACAGTGCCGGGATCGCCATCTACAGCGCACCGCAGGCGGGCCATGCCAAACTGACCATCCAGTCAGATACCGCCGCCCGCGATTTCGACGGTCTGGCCGAGCGCCTGTCGTCAGAGATTGGCGCGCCCGTCACCCTCACCCGCAAGGATACCCATGCGGTGCTGGATTTCCCCGCCAACAAGGCTTCCGAGACCCGCGCCGCCCTTGAGGCCATCGCCCCCGGCGTGCGCGTCATGTCCGCCGGCGAGAGCATCGAAATCTACAAGGAAGTCGGCCTGCCCAAGGACGTGGCCGCCCGCTTCGACATTTCCTCAATGAGCGGCAGTCACGGCATCGGTCACACGCGAATGGCCACCGAATCGGCCGTGACCACCATGGGCGCGCACCCGTTCAACACCGGCGCGGATCAGTGCCTCGTTCACAACGGCTCGCTCTCCAACCACAACTCCCTGCGCCGCAAGCTGCTGCGCGAGGGCGTGCGCATCGAAACCCAGAACGATACCGAAGTGGCCGCCGCCTACCTCACCTGGAAGATGCGCGAAGGCGCCACCCTTGGCGAGGCGCTGGAAAGCTCGCTCGTTGATCTCGACGGCTTCTTCACCTTCGTGGTGGGCACCGAGGACGGCTTTGGCGTGGTCCGCGATCCCATCGCCTGCAAACCCGCCGTCATGGCCGAAACCGATCAATACGTCGCCTTCGGCAGCGAATACCGCGCCCTCGTCAACCTGCCGGGCATCGAAGAGGCCCGCGTCTGGGAACCCGAGCCCGCAACCGTCTATTTCTGGAAGCACTGACATGCAGACATTTGACCTCGCCGCCGAAGGGCTGCGCAGCCTCAATGCCACCCTTCAGGCACAGGCCAATGAGACCAACCAGACCGGCTGGGACATCATCAACCCGCGCGGCAGCCATGCCATCGCCGTGGGGCTCGACGCCCCCATCGAGGTGCATGTCATGGGCTCGACCGGCTATTACTGCGCCGGCATGAACAAACAGGCCACCGTGCATGTGCATGGCTCCGCCGGTCCGGGCGTGGCCGAGAACATGATGAGCGGCACGGTGATCGTCGAGGGGGACGCCAGCCAATACGCCGGGGCCACCGGCAATGGCGGCACGCTCATCATCAAGGGCAATGCCTCATCGCGCTGCGGCATCTCGATGAAAGGCATCGACATCATCGTCCATGGCAATATCGGCCATATGTCCGCCTTCATGGCGCAATCCGGCAATCTCGTGGTCTGTGGCGATGCAGGTGACGCCCTTGGTGATAGCCTCTACGAGGCGCGGCTGTTCGTGCGCGGTTCCGTGAAATCCCTCGGTGCCGATTGCATCGAAAAGGAAATGCGCCCCGAACATCTGGAACTCCTTGCCGAATTGCTCGAACGCGGCGGCTGCGATGCCAAACCGGAAGAGTTCAAGCGCTACGGTTCGGCCCGCCAGCTTTATAACTTCAAACCTGACAACGCATACTGAGGGCTCAGACCATGAAAGACGAGACCCACGGCGCTCCGCGCACCCAGCCGATCCAATCGGCGACCTTCACACAGTCGATCAACGCCGAAATCCGCCGCGCGGCGGCCACCGGCATCTATGACATTCGCGGCGGCGGGGCCAAACGCAAGGTGCCGCATTTCGACGACCTTCTGTTTCTGGGCGCGTCCATCTCGCGCTACCCGCTCGAAGGCTACCGCGAGCGTTGCGACACCTCGGTGACGCTGGGCACCCGCTTTGCCAAGAACCCCATTCACCTCGACATCCCGATCACCATCGCAGGCATGAGCTTTGGCGCGCTCTCCGGCCCCGCCAAAGAGGCACTGGGGCGCGGGGCCACGCTGGCAGGCACCTCGACCACCACCGGCGACGGCGGCATGACCCCCGAGGAACGCGGCCACTCCAGGAAACTGGTCTATCAATACCTGCCCTCGCGCTATGGTATGAACCCCGACGACCTGCGCCGTGCAGATGCCATCGAAGTGGTGGTGGGCCAAGGAGCCAAGCCGGGCGGCGGCGGCATGCTTCTGGGCCAGAAAATCTCGGACCGCGTGGCCCAGATGCGCAATCTGCCCAAGGGCATCGACCAGCGCTCGGCTTGCCGTCACCCCGACTGGACCGGCCCCGACGATCTCGAAATCAAACTGCTGGAACTGCGCGAGATCACCGGCTGGCGGGTGCCGATCTATATCAAGGTCGGCGGCGCACGCCCCTATTTCGACACCACGCTGGCGGTCAAGGCGGGGGCCGATGTGGTCGTGCTCGACGGGATGCAGGGCGGCACGGCGGCCACGCAGGACGTATTTATCGAACATGTCGGCCAGCCCATTCTGGCCTGTATCCGCGAGGCGGTGCGCGCGCTTCAGGATCTGGGCATGCACCGCGAAGTGCAGTTGATCGTGTCTGGCGGCATCCGCACCGGGGCCGATGTGGCCAAATGCATGGCGCTTGGCGCGGATGCGGTGGCCATCGGCACGGCGGCGCTGATCGCCCTTGGCGACAACGACCCCAAGTGGGAGGCCGAGTATAACAAGCTGGGCACCACCGCCGGGGCCTATGACGACTGGCACGAAGGCAAGGACCCCGCTGGCATCACCACCCAGGACCCCGAGTTGATGAAGCGGTTCGACCCCATCGAAGGGGGCCGCCGCCTCAACAACTACCTCAAGGTGATGACGCTCGAGGCCCAGACCATCGCGCGCGCCTGCGGCAAGAGCCATCTGCACAATCTCGAACCAGAGGATCTCTGCGCCGTGACGATGGAGGCCGCCGCCATGGCACGCGTGCCGCTTGCCGGCACCGATTGGTGGCCCGGCAAACCCGGCACCAGCTTCTGATCCCCGCTCCGGCGTGGCCCAAGAGGCCGCGCCGCCCCAATTCCCACAACCATGACAACAGGGACCGAAAAAATGACCAGCGATCTGGCGAAATTTGCCAAGGATAAGGGCGTAAAATACTTCATGATTTCCTACACCGACCTGTTCGGTGGTCAGCGCGCCAAGCTGGTGCCGACAGAGGCGATTACCGACATGCAAGAGGACGGCGCCGGTTTCGCGGGCTTTGCCACCTGGCTTGATCTCACCCCCGCCCATCCTGACATGCTGGCGGTGCCCGATCCCGCATCGGTGATCCAACTGCCCTGGCAACGCGATGTCGCCTGGGTCGCCGCCAATTGCGTGATGAACGGCAAGGATCTGGCCCAGGCCCCCCGCAACGTGCTGCGCCGCCTGATCGACGAGGCCGCCGCCGAGGGGCTGCATGTCAAGACCGGCATTGAGGCGGAATTCTTCCTGCTCACCCCCGAAGGCGACCAGGTCAGCGACCCCTTCGATACCGCCGCCAAACCCTGCTATGATCAGCAGGCCGTCATGCGCCGCTATGACGTGGTGCGCGAGATCTGCGACTACATGCTGGAACTGGGCTGGGAACCCTATCAGAATGATCACGAAGACGCGAATGGCCAGTTCGAGATGAACTGGAAATACGACGACGCGCTGGCCACCGCCGACAAACATTCCTTCTTCAAGTTCATGACCAAATCGGTGGCAGAAAAGCACGGCTACCGCGCCACCTTCATGCCCAAGCCCATCGAAGGCATGACCGGCAACGGCTGTCATGCGCATATCTCGGTCTGGGATGGCCCCGGCAAAAAGGCCAGGAACAACGTGTTCGCAGGCAAGGGCGAGGGACAGACCGGCGAAGTGGGCCTCTCGGAGCGCGGCAAGCATTTCTTGGGCGGCATCATGAAACACGCGAGCGCCTTGGCGGCGATCACCAACCCGACCGTCAACAGCTACAAGCGCATCAACGCGCCGCGCACCATCTCGGGCGCCACATGGGCGCCCAATTCGGTGACATGGACCGGCAACAACCGCACCCATATGGTGCGCGTCCCCGGCCCCGGCCGGTTCGAGCTGCGCCTGCCCGATGGCGCGGTCAATCCCTATCTCCTGCAGGCCGTGATCATCGCGGCGGGCCTCTCGGGCATCCGCTCCAAGGCCGATCCGGGCAAGCGCCACGACATTGATATGTATGCCGACGGCCACAAGGTGCGCGGCGCGCCCAAACTGCCGCTCAACATGCTCGATGCACTGCGCGAATATGACAAGGACAAGGAATTGAAGGCGACCATGGGCGCTGAATTTTCGGCCGCCTATCTCAAGCTGAAACAGCAGGAATGGAACTCCTTCGTCAACCATTTCAGCCGCTGGGAGCGCGAGCACACACTCGACATCTGAGTGCGCATCACACGACCAGAGGGGCCCGCGCGGGATATCGCGCGGGCTTTATTGTTCGAGCGTGGAAGAATGCGCGGCGCGAATGCCCTTGTAACGACCTGAACCTGAATATCAAAGCGCGGAATCAAGGTGCCGCAGGCACCGCCGCGCAGCGCCCGTCCGCCCCGTCGCACCGTAGGTGCGCCACTTTGACTCCGCACGCCTCTGGCGTGACGGGCGGGCGCTTTTGCAACGTTTCATGTCATTGAAAACGCGAAAGACTTGGCAGGCATAAAGTGCCAATCACTTCTGTTGCTGCGCCCCCCGGCGGACAAGCCCTGCGCGGCTCATCGCTTGGAAGGCAGTCCCCTCACCTCCCCGACACCGGGCACCCCTGCCCCATCCGATCCGCCTCGACCCGCCAATCCGGCACGTCGTTGATCAGCATATGCGCCGCCCGGTGCAACACCGCGCGAAACCGCTCCACCACCGGCCCCTCCATCCCCTCCGCGCGCAACGCCGCGTCAAAGGTCTCGAGCCACATGGTCACATCCGCCTGCCGGATCGGCACATGCGCATGGATTTCGCGCAGGTCCATATGCCCGAACCGCTCCCGGTAATACGCCCGCCCCCCCAGAAACCCCGACAGGAATTCAAACTGCGTCTGCCGCGTATGCTCCAGCCCGTGACCGCGAAAATGCAGCCGGTGCAGCGGATAGACCGCCGGATCATGCTCCATCCGGTCGTAGAACGTCCGAACCAGATCCCGCAGCCGCTCTTCGCCGCCCATGTCGTCCAACGCCGTGCGCATGGCCGCCATTCTCCCAATCAGGCCCCACGCCCGCCTTGACGCATATCAAGAACGCGGCTTGGTTTTCTGCGGATCGTAATGGGCAAAGGGCACGATCTGCGCAGGCAACCGCTTTTGCTGCCCGTCGAGTTTGCCGATCTCCACAGCCGTGCCCACCGCGTGATGCGCCACATCGACCCGCGCAAGTGCTATATTCTTGCCCAAGAGCGGCGAGCGCATCGAGGATGTCACCTCGCCCACCTGCGCGCGCCCGATATGCACCGGATCGCCATGACCCACCGCCACGTTGCTGTCGATGTCCAGCCCCACCAACACCCGCGCCGGATGCTCCTTGCGCCGAATGAGCGCCTCGCGCCCGATGAAATCATCCGGCTTCGACTTGAGCGGCACGGTAAACCCGATCCCCGCCTCAAACGGATCGGTCTGATCGCTGAAATCATAGCCGGCAAAGATCAGCCCCGCCTCGATCCGCACCATATCCAGCGCCTCAAGGCCCATGGGTGTCAGCCCATGATCCTTGCCCGCCGCCCAGACCGCATCGAACACCTCGACCGCGTGCTTGGGATGACAGAATATCTCATAGCCCAACTCGCCGGTATAGCCGGTGCGCGACACCACCACCGGAATCCCGTCGTGATCGCCAATGCGCGCGGGCGCAAAGCGGAACCATCCCAGTTCTTCAAACTTGGGCTGATGCGGCGCGGTCCAGATCACCTTTTTCAGCAAATCGCGGCTCTCCGGCCCCTGCACGGCAATATTGTGCTGCATGTCGGTCGACGACCGCACCAGCACCTTCAGCCCCAGTTCCTCGGCCTTCTCGCGCTCGAGGCTCACCAGATCTTCGAGCGTCATGTCCCGCAGATCGTGCGCTTTCTTCCTGGCCATGGCCTACTCTCCCTGCCGTCTGATGATCCGGGTCTTGAACGGGA
>JBLRXE010000025.1:0-13991 GCA_047920895.1 Roseovarius sp. | reverse complement strand
CGCGATCTGATGGAGGCCGTGCGCGCCCATTTCCGGCCCGAATTCCTGAACCGGCTGGATGAGATCGTGGTCTTCGACCGGCTGACGCGGCCGCAGATGGATGGCATCGTCGATATCCAGATGGCACGGCTGCTCAAGCGGCTGGCGGCGCGCAAGATCCGGTTGGAACTGGATGACGCTGCCCGCAAATGGCTGGCTGATGAGGGCTATGATCCGGTTTACGGCGCGCGCCCTCTCAAACGGGTGATTCAGCGCGCGTTGCAAGATCCGCTCGCAGAGGCGCTCTTGGCCGGGGATATCCTCGACGGGGCCGTGGTGCCGGTGACGGCGAGGCCTGCGGGGCTGATCATCGGCGACCGGGTGGTCAACTCGACACAGGAACCGCCACAGGACGCTGTGGTTCACTAAAGACGAAACGCCCCTCTGATTGCTCAGGGGGGCGTTTTCACGCGGTATGGGTCGAACTTTCAGGAGGCGTCAGGCTTGGGCACCTCGCGCTTGACCTTGTAGGCCTCGGGGATCGGCATGCGGTTGAAGGCATCAAGCCCGGCGATCTTGTAGGCTTCGGCCAGGGTCGGATAATTGAACGTGTTCTGCACGAAATAATCCACCGTGCCCTTGAGGTTCAGCACCGCCTGCGCGATGTGGATCAGCTCTGTCGCCCCCTCGCCCACGATCTGAACACCCAGAACCCGGCGCGTCTTGAGCGAAAAAAGCATTTTCAACATGCCATGCTCAAGCCCCATGATATGCCCGCGCGACGTTTCGCGAAAACGCGCAACGCCCACCTCATAGGGGATGCCGCGCGCCTGCATTTCCTCTTCCGACATGCCGCAGGTGGAAATTTCGGGCACCGAGTAGATGCCATAGGGGAACCACGGACTCTCGGGCAGTGTCGGCGTATCAAGCGCATGGCAGGCGGCGACACGCCCTTGTTGCACTGAGGTCGAGGCAAGGCTGGGATGCCCGATCACATCACCGGCCGCATAGATATGCGGCACAGTCGTCTGATAGCTCTTGCGGTCCACTTCGATCCGGCCGCGATGGTCAGTCTCGAGGCCCGCCGCCTTGAGGTTGAGAGTGTCGGTGGCGCCCAAGCGTCCGGCGGCAAAGAGTAGCATTTCGGCGCGCACATGGCGACCATTGGCAAGGCTTACCTCGATATGCTCGCCCGCGTCCTCGATATGCTCGATGGCAGAGCCAAGCCGCAGATCGACGCCATTCTCGCGGATCTGATGGGTGAAATCCTGAATCAGCATCCGGTCGATGAAATCGAGAAAGGTATCGCGCGGCTCGATCAGGGTCACGCGCACGTCGAGGGCGGAAAACATCGTGGCATATTCCACCCCGATCACCCCCGCACCCACCACGATCAGGCTGCGTGGAATGCGGGCCAGTTCGAGAAATTCGTCGCTGTCCACCACGGTGCGCCCGTTGAAGGGGACATTATCAGGACGATAGGTCTTGGTCCCGGTCGAGATCAGAAAGCGGTCGGCAGTGAGGCGCGTCACATCGCTGGCTTCGGTCGCGACCTCGATCGTCTTGGCATCCACAAAGCGCGCCATGCCGTGCAGCGTGTCCACATGGTTGCGGGTGAACTGATGCTCCAGCACATCGACCTCATGGTCGAGCGTCATGTGCATCCGCGCCTTGAGATCTTCGGCGCCGATATCCTCCTTGACCCGATAGGACCGGCCATAAAAGCTGCGCTCGCGCCAACCCGAGAGATTGAGCACCGTTTCGCGCAGCGTCTTGGAGGGGATCGTGCCGGTATGGACCGACACGCCCCCGAGACGATCCTTGCGGTCAATCACCAGAACGCGGCGCTTGAGCTTGCCCGCCTGAATGGCGGCGGCACGGCCCGCGGGACCGCTGCCAACGATGATCAGGTCATAATGGCTCATGTCTCAATCCGCATAGAGCGCCTCTGCATGGAAGGTCACATGATCCTCCATGAACGTCGAGATGAAGAAATAGCTGTGGTCATAGCCTTTTTGCATCCGGAACGTGCCCTCTTGGCGGCGTGCGGTCATGGCATGGGCCAGCGTTTCGGGGCGCAGTTTTTCGAGAAACTGGTCGTTGGTGCCGGTATCCACCAAAACCGGGCCATCGAAGCCGCGCTCGGCCATCAGCAGGCTGGCATCATGCGCCGCCCAAGTGGACTCGTCCGCGCCGAGATAGGCCGTGAACTGTTTGCGGCCCCAATCGCTGTTGGTGGGGTTGCAGATGGGGGAAAAGGCCGACACGGATCGGAACCGCCCCGGCAGCGACATGGCCAGCGTCAGCGCGCCATGCCCGCCCATGGAATGTCCGGTGATGGCCTGCCGGTCCATGTCGACCGCGAAATTCTCACCGATCAGCGCCGGCAATTCGGTGGCGACATAATCCCACATGCGGAAATGCGGCGCCCAAGGGGATTGGGTGGCATTCACATAGAACCCGGCCCCCTGCCCCAGATCGTAATTCTCGTCATTGGCCACACCATCGCCACGCGGGCTTGTGTCTGGAAACACCAGCGCGATGCCCTGCTCTGCGGCCCAGCCCTGTGCGCCAGCCTTGACCATCGCGTTTTCATGGGTGCAGGTCAGACCCGAGAGATACCAGAGCACCGGCACCGGCCCGTCCTGCGCCTCGGCGGGCAGAAAGAGGCCAAAGGTCATGTCCACGCCGCACACCTCGGAGGCGTGGGTATAGACGCCCTGTGTGCCGCCAAAACAGGTGTTTTCCGAAACCGTTTTCATCATGTTCCCCTCTAACATCCGTAAGACTGTTCAGTAAAGCTGGTTCACCCAACCGATGACAAGCGACACTGTCAGAATGGCAGCGCCAGTGGAAATCAGGATCGAGGACGACACGCGCTTGGGCGCAACGCCGTAATGCTGGGCGAGCATAAAAACATTGCCCGCCACCGGCAGGCTGGAGGCCGCGATCATCACCGCCCCGGGGTAGGGATCGACCTCGAACAGGACGAGCACGGCAAAGGCCACAAAAATCGGGTGCAGCACCAGTTTGCAGAATGATAGCCAGCCCGCGATATGGGGCCGCTCCGCCGATTTTGATGCCAGCGATGCGCCAATGGCAAAGAGCGCGCCGGGCGTGGCCGCCCCGCCCAGAATACGCACGAAATCGTTGATCGGGTCCGGAATAGGCAGGCGCAAACCGGACCATGTGAGGCCAAGCACGATCGACACGATCATCGGATTTTTCAAGAGCCCCATGCCCACCGTGCGCAGGATGCCAAGGCTCAGCCGCCCGTCGCGTGTGCCGGTGATCAGGATAACCACGAGCGAGCCAAACACGATGAGATCCACCGCCAGCACGATCATCACCCAGCCAATCGCCGCCTCGCCCATCAGCATCGCGAGCATCGGCACGCCGAGAAACCCCACATTTCCGATGACCGCGCATTGCGCCTCGATGGCGACCTCCTGCACATTCACGCGGCGCAAGAGCGCCACCGCCGTGGCGATGCCATAGACAAAGGCCGTCGCCCAGAGATAGGCCAGAATGAAATTCCAATCCAGAACGTCTGCCAGTGTGAGGTTGGCCGAGAACCGGAACAGCATCGCCGAGAGCGCGAAGTAAAAGACGAATTTTGTCAGCCACGCGGTTGCCGCCTCGGGAAAAAACCCGGTGCGCCCGGCGCCATACCCAAGCCCGATGATCATGAAGAAAGGTAGGGTCTGGAGAAAGATACTTAGCATGTATCGCGTGGTAGCAGGTTGATAGGCGGGGTCAATCGCCGCCTTCCATCCTTTGGTCGGATGTGAATAGGCCCCCAGTTATCCGCTGCCGATCAGGACCCCGGCGGCAAAGACCAGCGCCCCGCCCAGAACCACCTGAAACGCCGCGCGAAAGAACGGGGTTTCCATGAATTTGTTCTGAATCCACGCAATCGCCCAAAGCTCGATGAAAACAACAACAAAGGCGATGATCGTCGCGGTCCAGAAATCCGGGATCAGATAGGGCAACGCATGGCCAAGCCCGCCCACCGTGGTCATGATGCCAGAGGCAAAACCGCGCTTGATCGGGCTGCCGCGCCCCGAGAGTTCGCCATCGTCGCTGGCGGCCTCGGTGAAGCCCATGGAAATACCCGCCCCAACACTGGCCGCGAGACCGACAAGGAAAGTGGTCCATGTGTCCTGCGTGGCAAAAGCCGTGGCAAAGATCGGCGCAAGCGTGGATACAGAGCCATCCATCAGCCCGGCCAATCCCGGCTGAATCCATGTCAGCAAAAATTGCCGCTTGGCGGTGCGGTCCTCGGACTCGCGCGCATCGGAGTCGAGATGCTCTGCCTCCAGCTCTCCGGCGCGGGTCTGATGCCCGGCCTCGGCGGCAGCCAGATCGCCCAGCAGTTTACGGGTCGCGGCATCCGTGGTGCGTTGCGCCGCCTTGATGTAAAACGCTTCGGCATCGCGTTCCATCGCCTCGGCCTCGTCGCGGATGCGCTCGATCCCGAGATTCTCGATCAGCCAGACGGGACGGCGGGCGTAGAATCCAGCCACATGTTCGCGCCGAATCAGGGGAATTACCTCGCCAAAGCGGCTGCGGTGCAGCTCGATCAGGCGATTGCGGTGGCCATCCTCCTCGGTTGCCATGCCATCAAAGATTGCGGCAGTATCGGGGAAATCCTGACGCAGCATCTCTGCATAAGACCGATAGATGCGCGCGTCATCCTCTTCCGAGGAAATCGCAAGGGCCAGGATTTCCTGTTCGCTCAGATCACGAAAACGGCGGCGGTTTATCATGCCGGGAATCATCGGAGACCTCATTTAGAATTATTCTAAAATACTCTAGCGCGCCGGTGGAGCAAAGGCAAAGGGGCGTGATGCCGCGCAAAGAATTTATGAACCGATCAGTTCACTTTTACCTTGATTTCTGAACCGATCTGTTTAGATATGAAGGTGAACAGAATAGTTCAGTTATGGAGTTAGACATGAAACACGCCTTGACCGTTCTTACCCTCTCGCTCAACCTGATTGCAGCCCCCGCCTTGGCCTTCAGCTTTGATACCAGCAGCCTGACACCGACGCTCAGCTATCCTGAACCCGCACCGGCCCCGGTGACGCAAGGCAATGCCGGCATCAACCAATAAGCGCGCAAAACACCGTCCCGTGACCGTGCGCAGACAGGCTTGCGGTTACGGGGCTGGGCCGACTACACTATCCCGACCTGTGGGGAGGGGTTGGATGTCGGCGACTGCCATTGAAATCAAGAAAGGTCGCAAGTTCGATCAGGTGCTCGAAGGGGCGCGTAAGGTCTTTATGCGCGATGGGTTCGAGGGGGCCAGTGTCGATGAAATCGCGCGCGAGGCGCAGGTTTCCAAGGCGACGCTCTACAGTTATTTTCCCGACAAACGGCTTCTGTTTTCCGAAGTGGCCCGGCATGAGTGCAACCGGCAGGCCGAAGAGGCGATGGAGGTGATAGCCAAGGGCGCGACCATCGAACATGTGCTGCACGAGGCGGCAACGCGGATTGTCCGCTTTTTTCTGTCGGATTTCGGCCAGCAGGTGTTTCGCATCTGCGTGTCGGAATCGCACAGGTTTCCCGAATTGGGCCAGCGGTTCTATGCTTCGGGTCCGGGCCTTGTGCGTGAACGGCTGAGCAAGGTTCTGTGGCCCTATGTCGATGCCGGGATTCTCAGGATCGACGACATGGACCTTGCCGCCAATCAGTTTGGTGAATTGTGCAAGGGCGATCTCTTTATCCGCAGCCTCTGTGGCATGTGCAAAGAGGTGTCGGAGGCGGAAATCGAGCGCGTCGTGAATGGCGCGGTCGAGATGTTTCTGGCGCGCTATCGCGCCTGATCAGGGGCGGGGCGCCCCAGCATTTCCGCGGCAATCTTTTCGGCGATCATGATCGTGGGCGCGTTGGTATTGCCGCCTACAAGGCCCGGCATGATCGAGGCATCGACCACGCGCAGCCCCTCGATCCCATGGACACGCGCCAACGGATCGACCACCGCCATGTCGCCGCGCCCCATCGCGCAGGTGCCGACCGGGTGATAGATCGTGTCGGCACGGGCGCGAATATCGGCCTCTAGCGCCGCATCGGTCCAATCGTGCGGATGCAGCCGATCCTTGCGCCAAGGCGCGATCGCGGGCGCGCGCAGGATCGCATCCATCTGCCGCGCGCCGCGCATCATCAACGCCAGATCACGCGGATCACTGAGAAACGCCGGATCAATCAGCGGCGCATCCGTGGCGCGGGCAGAGCGCAGCGTCACCCGCCCCCGGCTATGGGGCCGCAGCACGCAGACATGACAGGAATAGCCGGGGCGGAAATGCAGCCGGCGCATGTGATCCTCGACAATGCCGATGACGAAATGCAGTTGCAGATCGGGGCGCGGGGCGTCCGGGCTGGACCGCAGGAACGCGCCTGCCTCGGCGTAGGGCGTGGCAAACTGGCCCTGACCGGTCTTGCGCCACTCCAGCGCCGCCTTGCCCAAACGCCAAATCCCCTTGGGATCAAGGCTGATGACATCGTCCCGTTTCGAGGTTTCCGCAAGGATGTAATCCAGATGATCCTGCAGGTTCTCGCCGACGCCGGGCAGGTCATGCACCGGCGTGATGCCATGTGCCTGCAGCGCCTCGGCGGGGCCGATGCCCGACAGCATGAGCAGTTGGGGTGAGCCAAAGGCGCCGCCGCTCAGGATCACCTCACGCTTGGCGCGCGCCTCTTGCACGCGCCCCTTGTGGCGATAGCGCAGGCCAGTGGCGCGCTTGCCCTCAAAGAACACACGCTCGGCCGTGGCCCCTGTAATCACCGTCAGATTGGGCCGTGTCATCGCCGGAAAAAGATAGGCGGCAGCGGTAGAACATCGCTCGCCGCGCTGTGGGCCATCAAAGAATTGCGTGACCTGATAATGCCCCGCACCTTCTTGAGCTGGTCCGTTGAAATCAGAGTTGCGGGGGATTTGTAGGCTCTCACAGGCGGCAACGAAAGCCTCGGAAACGGCACGCGGCGCGCTCTGATCCGTGACCTGAAGCGGCCCGGATTGACCATGCAACGCGCCGCCATGCTGCGCGTTCCGCTCTGACGTGCGAAACCACGGCAAGACGCTCTGCCAATCCCAGCCGTCGCAGCCAAGATCAGCCCATTCGTCGTAATCGGCGGGATGACCGCGCGCGTAGAGCATCGCATTGATGGCGCTGGAACCGCCAAGAGCGCGACCGCGCGGTTGATATCCGCGCCGCCCGTTCAATCCCGGCTGCGGCACGGTCTTGAGCGCCCAGTTGTTGATTTTGGGGCGGCCTGACACCATTGTTGCCACCAGCCCCGGCGCGCGAATGAATATGTCGCGCCCGGAGCCGCCCGCCTCGATCAGGCAGACGGTAGTGGCAGGATCTTCGCTCAGCCGGGCCGCAAGCACGCAGCCCGCAGATCCGCCACCCACGATGATGTGATCATAGATCATGGCTGACTCCCTCGCCCGCCACGCTATGCCGAGGACTGCCCCGGACCATAGCACGACGTTACGTCAGAGGCGCGCGGGATCAGCTTGGACTCATCCCACGCAGCCGCTCGGACCGGCGGCGCAGGTATTCCAGCGTTGTCAACATCGCAATCGAGATCACGACAAGGATCGTCGCCACCGCCAGAATGGTCGGGCTGATCTGCTCTCGCAGGCCGGTGAACATGCGCCACGGCAGGGTTTGTTGATTGGCCGAGCCGACAAAGAGCACCACGACCACCTCGTCAAACGAGGTGATAAAGGCGAAAAGACCGCCCGAAATCACCCCCGGCAGAATAAGCGGCATCTGCACCCGGAAGAAGGTGGTCACCGGGTCCGCACCCATATTGGCGGCCGCCCGCGTGAGCGAACGGTCAAAGCCCACCAAAGTAGCGGTTACGGTAATGATGACAAAGGGAATACCCAGCGCCGCATGTGCCAGAACCACGCCGAAATAGGTGCCTTGCAACCCGATCCGGCTATAGAAAAAATACATCCCCGCCGCCGAGATAATGAGCGGCACGATCATCGGCGAGATCAGGATCGCCATGATCGCGCGCCGAAACGGCACATGTTCGGAACTCAGGCCAATGGCGGCGAGCGTGCCAAAACCCACAGAAAGAACCGTGGCTGCCGGGGCAATGGCCAGAGAGTTGCGCAAAGCCTGCTGCCAACCGGTCGAGGTAAAGAAATCCTGATAATGCTTGAGGCTGTAACCCGCGGGATCAAAACGGAGCATTTCCGGCGTGAAGGTAAAGAAGTCCTGCGCGTTGAAGCTGAGCGGCATGACGACAAGGATGGGTGTGATCAGAAAGACAAAGATCGCCCCGCAGATCACCCGGAACGTATAGTGCCAGAGCACCTGACCACTGGTTAGGTAGGGCGCGAGGTGGGCGCGATAGCGCCCTTCGCCAATCCAGAAGATGAACCACGAGAAGAAAAGGCCAAAGAGCAGCCCCAACACAAACCCCGGCACCCCGGCCAAGAGCACACCCGCGATGATAAAGAGCGCGATGAGCCCCCAGCGCGTGACCTTTTCCTGACCCAGCCCAATGACCACCAGGGCAATATAGCCCAGCACCATCAGCGCCACCGCACCGATCACAATTCCGATGAGGCCAGAACCATTTGCCGTGCCGACAAACAGGCCGGCAAAGGCCCCCGCCGCGCCGATCACTGGCAAAGAGAACGAAAGCGGCTTGGTTTCGACGGGTGTCAGTGTGAATCCGTTCATGTTTCTTACCCCAGCTTCACGTTGTCGATGCCGACGATCTTGTCATAGGCCCAGTAGAGGATCAGCACCACCGCGAGCAGGATCGTGCCCAGCGCCGCCGCCAGGCCCCAGTTGAGCGAGGACGAGATGTGATAGGCGATCCGGTTGGAAATGAACGTGCCGGTGGTGCCGCCCACGATCTCGGGCGTGATGTAATAGCCGATGGCGAGGATGAATACGAGGATCGAGCCTGCGCCGATACCCGGCACAGATTGCGGGAAATAGACCCGCCAGAAGGCGGTCCAGTTGTTCGCCCCCAGCGATTTGGCGGCGCGCAGGTAGGTTTGGGGAATGGTCTGCATCACCGAATACATCGGCAGGATCATGAAGGGCAGCAGGATATGCGTCATTGCCACGATGGTGCCGAACTGGTTGTTGATCATCACCAGGCGGCTCTCATCTGCGATCAGCCCCAGCCAGACCAGAACATCGTTGATGACCCCCTGTTGCTGCAACATCACCTTCCAAGCGCTCGTGCGCACCAGAAGCGACGTCCAGAATGGCAGAAGGACAAGGATCATCAACAGGTTTGCGGTGCGCGTGGGCAGGTTGGCCAATATCCAGGCTACAGGATAGCCAAGCGCGACGCAGGAAATGGTGATCATCAACGACATGAACATCGTGCGCTTGAACAGGAGGCCATAAATGCGCTCATCCTCGCTCCGCAGGGCGATGCCCTGGGGCGTCTTTTCCATGTCCACGGCGTTGAGGAAATAGCCTGTGGTATAGGGCGGCGAATAGGCCTTGATCGTCTCCCAGAAATCGACCCGCGCCCAATCCTTGTTCGCGTCGATCAGCGCCTCTCGCATCGCGACCGGCGGCAAGTCTGCGGCAGCGGCAGCCCGCAGCCTATCGGCTCCAGGCCCGTCATATTCGGCCAGTGCAGCTCTTGTTGCGGGATTCTCGAAATCAACGGCAAGCGCGACATAAACGGCTTCCCACGGGGCGACATTGGTAATGCTCTTGCCATCGACAAACTGGGTAAAGGCGGCGAATACGGCGTAGGCGCGCGCAGTGTTGGGCAAGATATCCGAAATCGCGGCACCGGGCATGAAGTCGGCATCCCCGCTGAACGAGGCCGACTCCAAGGCTTCGAGACGCGCAATCTGGTTGGACATGAGCCGTGTGTTGGGCTCTGCCCCCGCACCGCCTGACATCATCTCAAGCCAGACCCCGGCCTGTTTGAAAGCAGGATCAATCTCTTGCAGCGGGTCTTGGAATACCTCGCCTATCTTGCCGACAGCCCGTCCTGACGTGCGAAAGAGCGAGGAAATCCCGCTTTGCTCATAATTCAGGCGACTGCCGAGCTTGGTGTGTTCCTTGGCCTCGGCGGCGAGGAACAGATCAAAGAACAGCGCCCGGAACACCTGTTCATCGGGGGTGGCGGCGGCGTCCCAATCACGCAACTCTTCGACCGTCATCGGCAATGTGTTGCCAACGATCTGGTTCTCGACCGAACGGAACAACATGTCCACAATCGGCGCGATAAAGGCCAGCAGGACAAAGATCAACAGGGGGGCGATCAACGCCAGCGCCCGCATTTTCTGTGCGCGCAGCGCGCGGCGCAGACTGCGTTTCAGAGGCGTGCCATCCGCGGCAAGCATCGGGCCGGTCTGGGTGCTATCGCTCATGTCATCCCCGTCGAACAAATCGGTTATTCAGGCCGGGTCTTGTGCCCGGTCAAAGGAGCGGTGGGGCCGCGCGCGGCCCCACCTGTATTTGCGCCAGATTACTGGGCCAGCCAGGACTGGAACTTGGCGTCCAGATCGTCGCGGTTGTCGGCCCACCATTCGTAGTCATAGATATGGGTGTTGGTCGCATTCGCCGGATCGGTCGGCATATGCGGTGCCATATCAATGCCAAGCTCCGCGTGATTGCCAACAAACGGCGCCGAGGAGGTGCGCGCCGGACCATAGGAGATATAGGCCGCCTGATCGGCCAGACGCTGCGTATCGGTGGCGAACTTGAGGAAATCCATCACGCGCGCCAGACGGTCCGCAGGCAGACCGGCGGGCACAATCCAGCCGTCAAGGTCAAACGACTGCATGTCCCACATCATACCGATCGGCTGGTTTTGTTCGGCGATTGCCGAGAACAGGCGACCATTGAAAGTCGAACCCATGAACACCTCGCCATCGGCCAGAAGCTGGGGGGTTTCCGCACCGGCCGACCACCAGACAACCTGATCCTTGATCGTGCCCAGCTTGGCCAGCGCGCGCGCGACGCCCTCATCTGTGCCCAGAACGTCATAGATTTCGTCCTTGGACACGCCGTCACAATAGAGCGCCCATTCCATGTTGTCGATCGGGCGCTTTTGCAACGACCGCTTGCCCGGATACTTGGCAAGGTCGAACACGTCGCAAACGCTGCTCGGCGGCTCGGTGCCGGCGGGCACCAGGTCGGTGCGATAGCCGAAGGTGGTCGAGTAGACGATCTGCGGAATGAAGCAATCGCTGACGATCAGATCGCCAAAGTCTTTGCTTGCAGGGGTGCCGTCGGGTGCCGCGGCAAGAACCTCGTCATGATCGATTTCCATCGCCAGGCCCTCATCGCACAGGCGCATCGAATCGGAGGCCACCACATCGACCAGATCCCAGGTGATATTGCCGGCTTCGTTCATGGCGCGCAGCTTGGCCACAGCTTCAGCCGAGCTTTCGTCCCAGGTGGCGGTGACGCCGGGGTTGGCGGCGAGATAGGGCTGAAGATAGGCCTTGTCCTGGCTGTTCTGATAGGCGCCGCCCCAGCTGACGATCGTCATGCTGTTGGCCATATCCTGTGCGGTGACGGCGGTGCCCGCAGCGACGGTCAATACCGTGGTCGCGAGCAGGGTTTTCGTGAGTTTCATAAACATACTCCCAGTTTTTCCCGTTTTTCGGTGGTTGGGCCCTGCGCTACGGGTAGAGCGTCGAGGGCCTTTCTGAACCCGCACCGATCCCGCGACCGGCGCGGACATAGTTAAAATTGGGGCGCATCCAGCGCACGACAATCCTCTGCCAACCAGCCGATCTCGATCTGCTCCCCCGGTTGCAGGCGGCGTTGATCGGGGGCGTTGCGGGTCTTGATGATAAAGTCCTCGGACCCTGCAACCCTGAGCCGAGTGCGGAAAATATCCCCCATGTAGATGAATTCCAACACTTCAGCCTTGAGCGTATGGGCATCCGGCTTGAGCCGGTCGCGGTTGAATTCGACCCGCTCGGGGCGGATGGAAATCAGCGTGCGGTCGCCCGGCTTTTCGACATTCACGGGCTTGGCGTCGATAAGGTCGCCATTGTCCAATTGCACAACAGCGATGCCATCCTTGATCTCTTTGACCCGGCCCTCGAGCGTATTGTTTTCACCGATGAACTGCGCAACGAAGCTGTTCTTGGGGCTTTCATACAATTCGTCGGGCGGCGCGATCTGCTGAATGCGGCCATCGTTGAACACCGCCACCCGATCCGACATGGTCAGCGCCTCTGTCTGGTCATGGGTCACATAGACCACGGTGATCCCGAGGTTATGCGCGAGATGGGTAATCTCGAACTGCATCTTTTCGCGCAATTGCTTGTCCAGCGCGCCTAGTGGTTCGTCCATCAGGACCAACTCCGGCTCGAACACCAGTGCGCGCGCCAGGGCCACACGCTGCTGCTGCCCGCCCGAGAGTTGCGACGGGCGGCGGCCACCAAAGGCACCCATTTCCACCATTTCCAGCGCCCGCTTGACCTTGACCTCGCGGTCGGATTTGCCGATTTTGCGCACCTCAAGGGGAAAGCTGAGGTTCTCGGCAATCGTCATATGCGGAAATAGCGCGTAATTCTGAAACACCATGCCGATGCCGCGCTTGTGCGGCGGAATGTTGTTGATGCTCACACCGTCCAGTTTGATTTCGCCGTGAGTCGCTGTCTCGAACCCCGCCAGCATCATCAGACACGTCGTCTTGCCAGAACCGGACGGCCCGAGCATCGTCAGAAATTCGCCCTTGGGCATGCTCAGGTTCAGATCCTTGACGACCAGTGTTTCGCCGTCATAGCTCTTCTGGACGCGTTCAAAGGCAACGAACGCATCGTTGTTCCCGGTATCTGCCAAATTCGGCTCCCTATTTATTCATCGCAAGCGTTTGCCTCGCGTTCGGAAGAAACTAAAACAAGATGGGTCTTTACATGCAAGCAGATTGCGGCACTTTTTTCCCGAATCCGACCTGCGCAGGTCAAAACGCCTGCAAGTCTAGCAAGATAAGTCAATTTTCCTGCGCGGGACCGAGGCGCGCTCCGCTTTAACGCGCGCCTCGGCTGTGTTTTGATCGAAAATAGTCCTATCCCAGAACGGATTGCACGGCTTTTGTGGTTTTGTGAATCACCTCATCCGCCTCGGATCTTGTCAGGCAGAAGGGTGGCGCAAAGCCCAGAATATCCCCCTGCGGCATGGCCCGCGCGATCACGCCCGTGGCCGCCAGCGCCGCGGAAATCTGTGGCCCCACCTTGTCGGCGGCGTCAAAGAATGTGCGGCTGTCGCGGTCCTTGACGAATTCCACCGCACAGAGCATCCCCTCGCCGCGCACGTCGCCCACATGCGCGTGCGCGCCCAATGCCTCGGTCATGCCACGATTGAGATAGCCGCCCACGTCGCCAGCGTTTGCGATGAGGTTGAGATCATCCAGCAGCTTGAGATTGGCCACGCCAGCCGCCGCCCCGATGGGATGCGCGGAGTAGGTCCAGCCATGGCCGATGGGGCCATTCTCATCCGTGCCCTGCTCAAGAACCCTCCACATCCGGTCGCTGACGATGCTGCCCGAGAGCGGCGCATAGGCGCTCGTCAGCCCCTTGGCGATGGTGATGAGATCCGGTTTCAGACCGTAATGCTCGGACCCGAACATGGTGCCCAACCGGCCAAAGCCCGTCACCACCTCATCCGCGACCAGCAGGATGTCATGCTTGGTCAGCACCTCTTGGATGGCGGCCCAATAGCCTGCGGGCGGCGGCACGATGCCACCAGTGCCCAGCACCGGCTCGCCGATGAAGGCGGCGATGGTATCGGCCCCCTCGCGCGCGATCAGCGATTCCAACTCCGCCACGCAATGCGCGACGAATTGTTCCTCGGTCTGATCCAGATCTGCGCGGCGGAAGTAATACGGCGCCTCGGTATGGATCACCTGCGCCAGCGGCAGATCGAATTTCTTGTGGAACAGCGCCAGCCCGGTGAGCGAGCCGGTCACGAGACCAGAGCCGTGATAGCCGCGCCAACGGCTGATGATCTTCTTCTTTTCAGGGCGGCCAAGGATGTTGTTGT
>JBLRXE010000024.1:0-14229 GCA_047920895.1 Roseovarius sp. | reverse complement strand
GGTGCCGGTTATCCTGCTGGGCGGGCCAGAGGGGGTGGGGCTGCGCGCGGGTGGGCGACTGGCCGATCTGGCACCCACGGTGTTGCAGTTGATGGGGATTACAAAGCCGGTTGAAATGACGGGCGAGACCCTGTTGACATGAGGTTGTTGCCCACCTGTTGTGCGCTTTTGTGGCTCTGCGGGGGGCTGTCTCCGGCCGTGGCACAGGACCCCGCGATCGCGGCGCGCGAGGCGGGCGAACAGCTGAGCCTTGCAGCCGAAATCCTGGCTGAGGCAGAGGGCGCGCAGAACCGGGTCAAGGCGCTGACACAGGTGATTGCGGCGTATGAAAATGGGCTGGAGGCGATGCGCGATGGGCTGCGCCGGGCGTCCTTGCGCGAGCAGGCGCTTGGCGCTGAATTACAGGCCCGCGAGGCAGAGATCGCGCAGTTGCTGGGCGTGCTCTCGACCATGGGTAATGCCCCGGTGCCGGTGCTGCTGATGCATCCGTCGGGGCCGGTCGGCACGGCGCGGGCGGGGATGATCCTATCCGAGGTGGCCCCCGCACTTGATGCCCGCGCGCTCGAGTTGCGCGACAAGGTGCAGGAGTTAAGCGTGCTGCGCGTGTTGCAGCAAAGTGCCGCCGACAAGTTGCAAGAGGGGCTGGAAGGTGTGCAGCACGCGCGCACCGCGCTCAGCACGGCCATGGCCGAGCGCACCAACCTGCCGCGCCGCTTTACCGAGGACCCGGTCAGGACCGCGCTTCTCATTGCCTCGACCGAGACGCTGGAGGGATTCGCCAGCGGGTTGAGCGAGATTGCGGTGGATGAGGCGCCGGGCAGCCTGCCTGACATCACCGCACGCAAGGGCACGCTGCCGCTGCCTGCCGAGGGGGTGATCCTGCGCCGCGCGGGCGAGGCGGATGCCGCCGGGGTCAAGCGCCCCGGTATTCTATTGGCGACGCGTCCCCGCGCGCTCGTCACCGCGCCCAGTGCCGCGACGGTGCGGTATCGCGGCCCCTTGCTCGACTACGGAAATGTGATCATTCTGGAGCCGCAGGCGGGGATTTTGCTGGTGTTTGCGGGTCTCGATGTTGTTTATGGTCAGGCAGGGCAGGTTCTGCCGGGCGGTAGCCCGGTGGGGCTCATGGGGGGGGCAGGGACCGAGGGGGATTTGCTGCTTGCCGCCAATTCGCAGGATATGGGTGCCAGACGCACGCAGACGCTCTATATCGAAGTGCGGCAAGACAATTCTCCCGTGGACCCGCTCACTTGGTTCAAGACCGATAAGGATGGTTGAGACATGAAAAAATTCCTGATGGCCGCTTCTGCCGGTATTCTGACCGGCGTCGTGGTCACGACACAAGTGGCTGCGCCGCTGCTGGCGCAAGAGGCCGAAACTAAGAGCAGCGTTTACGAACAGCTTGATCTGTTTGGGGATATTTTCGAGCGAATTCGCGCGCAATATGTCGAAGAGGTCGAAACAAAGAGCCTGATCGAGGCAGCGATCAACGGCATGTTGACCTCGCTCGATCCGCATTCCAGCTATCTTTCGCCGGATGCCGCCCAGAACATGCAGGTGCAGACACGCGGGGAATTCGGCGGGCTTGGCATCGAGGTCACGCAAGAGGACGGGTTCGTCAAGGTGGTGTCGCCGATGGATGGCACCCCGGCGGATCAGGCCGGTATCGAGGCGGGCGATTTCATCACGCATGTGGACGGGGCGAGCGTGCTTGGGCTGACGCTTGACGAGGCGGTGGATCTGATGCGCGGCCCGGTGGGCAGCGAGATCGTCATCACTGTCGTCCGCGAAGGCTCGGCAGAGCCGTTTGATGTCTCGATCATCCGCGACACGATCAAATTGACGGCGGTGCGGGCGCGCGTCGAGCAGGATGCGGTCGTGCTGCGCGTGACCACCTTCAACGATCAGACCTATGCCAATCTCGAAAGCAGTCTGGCGGAAAAGATCGAGGAACTTGGTGGCGAGGACAAGGTCAGCGGTATCATCCTTGATCTGCGCAACAATCCGGGTGGTCTGCTGACGCAGGCGATCAAGGTTTCCGATGCGTTCCTTGACAAGGGCGAGATCGTCAGCACCCGGGGCCGCAACACCCAGGATGGCGAACGGTTCAATGCTACGCCGGGCGATCTGGCCAATGGCAAGCCCATCGTGGTGTTGATCAACGGCGGGTCTGCCAGCGCCTCCGAGATCGTGGCGGGGGCCTTGCAGGACCATCACCGCGCCATTGTCGTGGGCACCAAGAGCTTTGGCAAAGGCTCGGTGCAGACGGTCATGCCGCTGCGGGGCAATGGCGCGATGCGCTTGACCACCTCGCGCTACTACACCCCCTCCGGCCGATCGATTCAGGCGCTTGGCGTAAGCCCGGACATCCTTGTCGAACAGCCCCGGCGCGCGCCGCAGACCGAAGAGCAAGAGACCACCAACCGGCCCTCGCGTTCAGAGGCCGATTTGCGCGGACGGCTGAGCAATGACAGCCTGACCGAAGATGAGATCAAGCAGATCGAAGAGGATCGCGCCCGCGCCGAACAGGCGGCCAAACTGCGCGAGGATGATTATCAACTGGCCTATGCCATTGATATCCTGCGTGGTTTGTCGGTTATGGCGGGCGCAAAGAAAGAATAAGCCCCGCGCATCAGGTTCCAACCGCCCCCCGTCCGCCGCGAGTGGGCGGGGATTTCGTTTCTGGAGGTTGGGTGTATCCTCTTGGCCCCGGTGCCCGCTCAACACCAAAAGCTCTGGCAGGAAAATCAAACCTGTGCCTCATCTCACAAGCAAGATGCGGCAAATTTCCAAACCTGCCACAGCGCCCTGAGGAACCCCTCGCCAGCCCGTCCCCGATCACTGGGTCTTGGCGCGCTGCGGATCCCAGGCGGCGAGGACATTTGAATTGTCGTCGCTGTCGTATTCGTAAAGCGTCTGCTCGGTCACACCGGGGATTTGGCCAAAGTCTTCTGCGGTTTTGCGCGGATACCAGGAGGTTCTGATCTGACCGGGAAACAGCTCTGACAGGATGCGCGAAGTGGCAAAAGAGCATTGCGCCTGAGGCACGGGGCCGTTGGCCTTGACCAGTTGCAGGGCGCGCTCGGCCAGTTCCGGCGAAACGTCGAGTTGCTGGATCTGCACCCGGTAGGTCTCGCGCGCGTGGTAGCGGGTATAGACATCCTCGACCTGGGGGGTGATCCCGAACAGGACATCATTGCGCTCTGGAAGGTGTCCGGCCTTGTTGAACGATCCGGCGGGGTCAAAGATCACCCGCTGCGAGCCATTCACCATCAACGAGGTGTGCGCGCCAGAGCCGTTGTTGTTGTTGATCATCGTGTAGACGGTCAGACGGGGCGGCCCGTCATGACGATAGGCGGCGCGTGCCACCTCTTCATCCGGGGCCCAGACCGACTCCGCTGCGCACCCGGCCAGCATGAGAGAGGCGGCAAGCGCCAGAAACAATGACCGCATCACATATCCTCGGCGCGCACGCAGTCCAGATCAGCTGTTGACTGCGGCGATGAACAGCAAGACCACGATGCAGGCGATGGCGACATAGGTCACCCACTTGATGAACCCGTCAAAGGTCTTTTCCTGAACGTCGATATTCATTTCACCATGCTTGTGCTCGGCCATGTCGTGTGTGTCCCTTGCTGCGTGCAGTCCAAAATCTGCCGTTGGATAGCCGATTTGACGGGGGCTGTCACCACCCAAGCTGTCGCGATTTCAGGCTTTGTTGAGGTCTTCGATCAGGCGGAATCCGATTCGGTTCGGTTCTGCGCTCTCGACCTGTTTTGGCAAGGCGCGCAGCATCACGCTGAGCTGGCTGACATGCTGAATGAGTTGCGTGCGCATGCCCATCTGATCCTGACCGTAAAAGGTCAGAATGTCAGGCTCGAAATAGCCCATGCCTTCGATGCGGATCACGCCGCTGTCACTCTCGGCAAAGCCCATGGCGATTTCATGCTCCTCATCGAGCGTCTGCTCGAAGTTCTGGATATAGAGAATCAGGCGTTCATAGGCCCATTGCGCCGGACTCTTGGTCTGGCCCGCGCTATTTGGCAGGGATTTGGCGATGTTCTCGATACAGGGCTGGTCTGGGTCGGAATGCACCTCATGGGCGCGGGGCATGGCGTCGGCCTCTGCGGCTTCGGCTGTGGTGTGGATGGTCGGGTCCATGGGCCTGCCCCTTTGTCAGCGATCCTTGATCTGCCAGAGCCACGCCTCGTCTGCGCGCCGCCAGCGGGTTACTTCGCCAGCGTGCAGCAAGTGGTTGAGATGCGCAATCGCCTCGACCAGCGCCAAGCCGTAAGTGCCCCGGTCGATCTGGCGCTTGAAGAGCAGGGGAAAACACTCGGCTGCGGTGCGCGGTGTCGCAAGGAAGCCGCGCAGCCGGTCGAGCGCGCCGTGATGATTGTCGCGCAACTGCTGCATGCGAAAGGGCAGGCCGGTAAAGGGCAGTTTGTGCCCCGGCAGCACGAGATGCGTGTCATGGGCATGGGCGGCCAGCCGGTCGCAGGCCTCGAGCCAGTCGGCCAGCGGATCGGCCAGCGGTTCGGTCGGGTAGACGCCGATATTGGGGCTGATGCCGGGCAGGATCTGATCGCCTGCGATCACCAGATTGCCGCTCCGCGACCAGAGTGTGACATGCTCGGGCGCGTGCCCGCCACCCATGCGCACATCCCAGTCGCGCCCGCCCGCGCGGATCACGTCGCCCTCTTGGATGCGGGTATAGCCCACCGGGATGGGCGCGCAGATATCCGAAAAATTATAGGGGCGCTCGGCCTTGCGGGCCTCGTATATCTCGGGGTCCATTCCGCCTGCCCGCGAAAAGGCGAGGGCCTGTGGCGTCGGGCTATCTTCGACATCGAGGATCAGCATCCGCGCCATCAGCCAGCTTGTGCGCGTGGCCCAAAGCTCCGCACCGAAACGCTCCATCAACCAGCCCGCCATTCCGATATGGTCGGGATGATGATGTGTCAGGATCACGCGGCGCACCGGGCGACCCTGCAAGGGGCCAGCGAGGATATCCTCCCAGAGCGCGAGGCTGCGCTTGGAATGAATGCCCGTGTCAACGATGGTCCAGCTATCCCCCTCGTCCAGCGCATAGATATTGACGTGGTCGAGCACCATGGGCAGCGGCAGGCGCAGCCAGAGGAGGCCGGGGGCCACCTCGGTCGCGGCCCCGCTTGGGGGCGGCGTGTCCCAAGGGGTGGCTATGATCGGGCCGCCATCCATCAGGCTGCGAAATCCTCGTGCGTGAGGGCATAGAGATCGGTGGCCCCTTGGGTGGCATGGGCCAAGAGGCCTGCGTGTTCCGGCAAGAGGCGCGTGATATAGAACCGCGCAAGCCGCGTGCGCGACCCGCTGCCACCCTCGGCCAAAGCTGCCCTGAGGTGAAAATGCCCGCCCAAGACCCTTGCAAAGCCGCGCAGGAACGGCGCCGCCCCGGCGAACCGCTGGTTGAGGTCCTTTTGCCCCAGCATCCATTCGACCGCTTCGCGCAAGCTCTCGCTGGCCTGCCAGACGGGTTCGGCCAAAGCGGGCAGGCTGGCGCGGGCGGCCTCGGCCTGTGCCTCGATCTCGTCGAGCAGGGCATAGGCCGCCTCGCCGCCATCCATCAGCTTGCGTGCTGCAAGGTCCATGGCCTGAATACCGTTGGTGCCCTCGTAGATCGCGGTGACGCGCACATCGCGGGAATATTGTGCCGCGCCGGTTTCCTCGATGAAGCCCATGCCGCCATGCACCTGCACGCCCATTTCAGCCACCGCAATGCCGGTATCGGTGCCAAAGGCCTTGGCAATGGGCGTAAGGAATGCCGCGCGTGCGGCCCAATAGGGCTTGCCGGTCGCGGTCTGCATGTCGATGGCCTGCGCGCAGGCAAGCGCAATGGCGCGGGCGGCAAAGATGTCCGCCTTCATCGTGGCCAGCATCCGGCGCACATCGGCATGCTCGATAATGCTGCCGGGTCCGCCCGCGACCGGGGTGCGGCCCTGTTTGCGGTCCATCGCATAGGCCAGCGCGTGCTGATAGGCCCCTTCGGCCACGCCGATACCCTGACCGCCCACACCAAGGCGGGCGTTGTTCATCATGGTGAACATGGCGCGCATGCCGTCATGCGGTTCGCCCACCAGCCAGCCCGTCGCGCCGTCGTATTGCATGACCGCTGTGGGGCTGCCGTGCAGGCCCATCTTGTGCTCGAGGCTCACGACCTTGAGGCTGTTGCGCTTGCCGGGATTGCCGTTCTCATCGGGCAGGAACTTGGGCACGAGAAAGAGGCTGATGCCCTTGGTGCCCGGCACGCCGTCCGGCAGGCGGGCCAGCACGAGATGACAGACATTGCCGGTAAAGTCGTTGTCGCCCCAAGAGATATAGATCTTTTGCCCGGTCACGGCATAGGTGCCGTCGCCATTGGGTTCGGCCTTGGAGCGCAGCGCGCCCACATCGGACCCGGCCTGAGGCTCGGTCAGGTTCATGGTGCCGGCCCATTCGCCGCTGACCAGTCTGGGCAGGTAGATGGCCTTGAGGTCGTCCGAGGCGTGATGTTCCAGCGCTTCGATCTGGCCTTGGGTCATCAGCGGATTGAGTTGCAGCGAGAGGCAGGCAGAGGACATCATCTCGTTGACGGCGGACGTGACCGTCATCGGCAGGCCCATGCCACCGTGATCGGGATGCGCGCTGATCGACACCCAACCGCCATCGGCAATCGCGCGGTAGCCCTCGGCATAGCCGGGCGATGTGCGCACAACACCATTTTCCAGCTTGGCGGGGTGCAGATCGCCATTGCGTTGCAGGGGATAGAGCACCTCTTCGCACAGACGGGCCGCCTCTGCGAGTATCGCGGCGGTCATGTCTGGCGTGGCCTCGGCGAAACGGTCGGTTTCGACCACTTGGGACAGGCTGACAATGTGATCGAACAGAAAGCGATACTCATCAACTGGGGCGCGATAGGGCATGTTCCGTTTTCCTTTTCAATTCGTCGGCGTCGCTTGGCATCCGTCTGGAAGGTCTGTAGTGATCCGGTCCTGACGATCAAACTAGTCAAAGGCACAGCCGCGACAAGCAAAACGCGGCGTCAGGTCAGGGGACGTATATGCCAAATGCAACCGAAATATTGCAAGCGGACGCCGCCGGATTTGCGGCAGCCTCTGCGATCTGGTCTGCCGGTGGTCTTGTCGCCTTTCCGACCGAGACAGTTTACGGGCTTGGCGCCGATGCCCGTAATGATCGGGCGGTGGCGCGGATATTCGAGGCCAAGGGGCGGCCACGTTTCAATCCGCTGATCGTGCATGTCGAAACTGCGGACGCGGCCCTGCGCTATGTCGAGTGGCCGGACGCAGCGGAAATCCTCGCTTCGGCCTTCTGGCCCGGTCCCCTGACCCTTGTGTTACCGCTGCGCGCTGATGCCGGTCTCTCGCCCCTCGTGACGGCGGAGTTGCCGACGCTGGCCATCCGCGTGCCTGCGCATCCCGTGGCGCAGGGCTTGCTGGCGGCGTTCGGCGGCCCGGTGGCGGCCCCTTCGGCCAATCCTTCGGGGCGGATCAGCCCGACCACGGCGGCGCATGTGCTGGCGGGGCTCTCTGGGCGGATCGAGGCGGTGATCGAGGGCGGCGCCTGTGCGGTGGGGGTTGAATCCACCATCGTCGGTTTGGTGGGCCAGCCCAGCCTCTTGCGCCCCGGCGGTGTGCCAATCGAGGCGCTCGAGGCCGCCTTGGGGCGCGCGCTCACGCTGCACACAGCCGGTGATCCGCTGGTGGCGCCGGGGCAGTTGCAATCGCATTACGCGCCCGGTGCGCCGATGCGCCTCAATGCCCAAGAGCGGCGGGACGGGGAGGTTCTCTTGGGATTCGGCGCAGTCGAGGCCGATCTGAACCTCTCGCCCTCGGGCGATCTGGTCGAGGCGGCGGCCAATCTTTTTGGCCACCTGCATGCGCTTGATGCGCAGGGGGCTGCGGCGATTGCGGTCTCACCCATTCCCGAGGTGGGTCTGGGGCGCGCCATCAATGACCGCCTGCGCCGCGCGGCGGCCCCGCGCGGTTGAGCGAGCCTCTCGCCAAACCGACTCAGCCCTTGGGCAGATAAGCAACCGTGCCCGCCCGCCATGTTTGGTCGCGATGTCATGGGTGCGGGCCGCGTAATGGGGGATTCAGGTGTGATCCGTGATCTTGACCTGTGCGATAAGACAGGCTGGTATGCGTTTCCTCCTTATATGACGGGCCACCATCCCCATGATCCAAGCGCCTGCAGAGCCGAGCACGCCCTGTGCGGGGCATGGTTGCTTTGACGCTCCTACTTAAGTCGCAGTCTGTCCGGGCGGTGGCCCGGCAAAAATTTTCCGGACCTGTCAATTTTCCTCTTGCAGCCGCGCGCCAGAGTTTATAGATCACGCCTCACCCAAGGATGCGGGCGTAGCTCAGGGGTAGAGCATAACCTTGCCAAGGTTAGGGTCGGGCGTTCGAATCGCCTCGCCCGCTCCAAATTTCCTTATAATTAAAGAAATTTGGGGCGATCCGCCGGGGGAATGGGACAATCCGCGCTTGAGGCTTGGCCTGCGCCACGAGGCGCAGTATAGAGCCATCAAAGCTGGACGGAGGCCCCATGCGCAGCGCCACACTCACCCGTAAGACCGCAGAGACCGACATCACCGTCGCCGTCAATCTCGACGGAACTGGTCGGTATGACAATCAGACCGGCGTGGGGTTCTTTGATCACATGCTGGACCAAATGGCGCGGCATTCGCTGATCGACATGACCGTGCGTTGTGCGGGCGATTTGCATATCGACGATCACCACACGGTCGAGGATGTGGGCATTGCCCTTGGTCAGGCGTTGACGCAGGCGCTTGGCGACAAGCGTGGCATCCGGCGTTATGGGGCCTGCCTCCTGCCGATGGATGATGCGCTCGTGCGCGCCGCCCTTGATCTCTCGGGGCGGCCCTATCTGGTGTGGTCTATGGACTTGCCGACGGCCAAGATCGGCACCTTCGACACCGAACTGGTGCGCGAATTCTTTCAGGCGCTCAGCACCCATGGCGGCATCACCCTGCATGTCGATGCGCTGCATGGGATCAACAGTCACCACATGGCCGAGGCCGCGTTCAAAGCCGTGGCGCGCGCCCTGCGCGACGCGGTCGAGACCGACCCGCGCAAGGCGGATGCAATCCCCTCGACCAAGGGCAGTCTGTAAGCCATGACCACCGTCATTGTTGACTACGAGAGCGGCAATCTGCACTCGGCGCAAAAGGCGTTCGAGCGTATGGCGCAAGAGACCGGGGCAGGGGCTGTGATCGTGACATCGGACCCCGAGACGATCCGGGCGGCCACGCGGATCGTGCTGCCGGGGGATGGGGCCTTTCCGGCCTGTCGGCGCGAACTCTTTGATCATCGCGGCGTGTTCGAGACGATTGAGGAGGCGGTCATCCACACAGGGCGTCCCTTTATGGGCATCTGCATCGGCATGCAGATGCTGGCCACGCGCGGGCTGGAGTATGAGGAAACCGCCGGATTCGACTGGATCGGCGGCACGGTCGCGCCAATCGCCCCCTCAGACCCGGCGCTCAAGGTGCCGCATATGGGCTGGAACGATCTGGTGATCGACCAGGCCCATCCGGTTCTGGACGGAATCAGCACGGGCGATCACGCCTATTTCGTCCATTCCTATCAGTTCCGCGTGGATGACCCCGCGCATCTGCTGGCGCATGTCGATTATGCCGGGACGATCAGCGCAGTAGTCGGGCGCGACACCATCGTGGGCACCCAGTTTCACCCCGAGAAAAGCCAAAAGACCGGCCTCAGGATGATCGCGAATTTCCTGCGCTGGAAACCCTGAATGGCATCGGTGCTGCCCCCGCTCCAGCCGGTGCTGGACGAGATCACCGAGATTGCGCGCGCCTCTGACGACCGGGGCAAGGTGGCGGATTATATTCCCGAATTGGCAGACGTGGACCCGAACCAATTCGGCATCGCGATTGCACGTCCGGGCCTGCCTACGGTGATGGCAGGCGATGCGCAGGTGCCGTTTTCGATCCAGTCCGTGTCCAAGGTGTTCATGCTGGCCTTGGCCCTTGGCAAGCTGGGCGACCGGCTCTGGTCCCGTGTGGGGCGCGAGCCGTCGGGCCATTCGTTTGATTCGATGCTGCTTTTGGAGTTGGAAAAGGGCTATCCGCGCAACCCGTTCATCAACGCGGGCGCGATTGTCACCACCGATGCGGTCTTGCAGGGGGCTACCCCGCGCGAAACCCTTGGTGCGCTCTTGCGGTTCATCCGCGCCGCGGCGGGGGATGAGGCGATCCATATCAATGATCGCGTGGCCCATTCCGAAATCGCGACAGGTCACCGGAATTTCGCCCTCGCGCATTACCTCTTGTCGCATGGCAACCTGAAGAATCCACCGAACCTGACCCTTGGTACCTATTTCCACCAATGCGCGGTCGAGATGACCTGCGCGCAACTGGCCAATGCCGGGCTCTTTCTGGTGGGGGGGCAGGGCGCGCCGCGGCTGGTATCACAGGCGCGTATTCGCCGCATCAATGCGCTGATGATGACCTGCGGGCATTATGACGGGTCAGGCGATTATGCCTTTCGCGTGGGGCTGCCGGGCAAGAGCGGTGTGGGGGGCGGTATTCTGTCGGTTGTGCCCGGCGTGGCCGCAATTGCGGTCTGGTCGCCAGGGCTCAACCACTATGGCAATTCCAAGCTGGGCACCGAGGCGATGGAGCGCTTGACCATGCGCATCGGCTGGTCGGTGTTCGGGCCTGCATGACAGGGGCAGATGCGCCGCATCCGCCCCCTGCCGGGCCGTGTCGCTCTTACTTGACCTTTTGCCAGGTGCCGCCGTCGCGGCAGATGCCCAAGACGCAGCCGCTGACCGACAGCGTATCGCCCGAGAGTTGCAGCTTGGAATTATAGGTCTTGTCGCGGTCGGGCGAATAGACCTTGCCCTTGTATTCCCCGCCGCCAGTGGGCGCAGTTTCGGAAATGATCTTGCGGCCGATATTCTTGCTCTGCATTTCCTTGCCGTTCTCATCGAAGGATTTGACCAGCGTGCCGCAGAGTTTCGCACCGCACGGTGCCACCTCGATCATCCCGGAATGGCCATTGTCATCCTTGGCGGTGCGCCAAGCTCCCAAGAGCGGCTCTGCCATCGCCATCCCGGCACCCATCGTGAGCACCGCCGTCATCATCACCAATTTACGCATGTCTGATCCTCCCTGACATCCGCGAAAATCCTGTGCCACGGCCGCGCTACAAATCAAGTCTGACGTCGGGTCGCGTTGCATTTCCCCTGCGTGCATGCCAAATCGCGCGGGCAACACAGATGAAAGGCCCCGCGTGATGATCCTCTACCCTGCCATCGACCTCAAGGACGGTAAGGCCGTGCGCCTCTTGCGCGGCGACATGGACCGCGCGACCGTGTTCAACGAAGACCCGGCGGCGCAGGCGCAGGAGTTTGTCGCGGCGGGCTGCGAATGGCTGCATCTGGTGGATCTGAACGGAGCCTTTGCCGGGGCACCCGTCAACGCGGCCCCGGTCGAGGCGATTCTGGCCGCCTGCCCGGTGCCCGCGCAATTGGGCGGCGGTATCCGCGATATGGCCACCATCGAGGGGTGGTTGGGCAAAGGGCTGGCGCGGGTGATTCTGGGCACTGTGGCTGTAGAAAACCCCGCGCTTGTGCGCGAGGCGGCGCGCGCCTTTCCGGGGCAGGTGGCGGTCGGGATCGACGCACGGGGTGGCCGCGTGGCGACCAAAGGCTGGGCCATCGAGACCGATGTTGAGGCGACAGATCTGGCAAAATCCTTTGAGGATGCCGGGGTGGCGGCGATCATCTATACCGACATCAACCGTGACGGGGCCATGCAGGGGCCGAATATCGAGGCGACAGCCGCGCTTGCCCGGTCCGTCAGCATCCCGGTGATCGCTTCGGGTGGCGTGTCATCGCTCGACGACCTCATTGCGCTGCGCGATTGTGGCGTGGCACTGAACGGGGCCATCTCGGGGCGCGCGCTCTATGACGGCGCGCTCGACCTTGGGGCGGCCCTGGCCGCGCTCAGGGGCTGATCGCGGCGGGGGCCCTTCGCTTACTGTCCTGCCGCCGCTGCCGTCAGCTTGCCAAGCGCGCCGGTCATCATCTTGATGTATGCGGCGTCGTCGTTGATGCCGGTGTCATCGAACATATCCTTGGGGTCCTGATAGGCGAGCCAGGTCGCGCCTGCGCCATCCTGATAGACCAGCACTTTCATCGGCAGGAAAAGCCCCGCCACCGGGTCATCCTGTATCGCCACCGTGCCCATCTTGGGGTTGCCGAATATCAGCACCTGTGAGGGATCAAGCGCCATCTCCACGCTGGCCGCCCCCGCCGCGTGATCCACCCGCGCAAAGACCGTGGCCCCGGCCCCGGTCACGGCGGCCTCTAGCCGGTCCATGGTCGTGGCCACATCACTGGTGGATTTTACCTTGATGATATCGTCGTCACTGGCGAGGGCGGGCAGGGCGGTCAGGGTCATTGCGGCTGCGACAAGAAAACGCTTCATGGTAAACTCCTTCATTTGTAACGTCTGGATTGGTCATATCCTCTGGCATGTTAACCGATTTGCCCATAAACAACGGTGTGAAATTCCTGTAACAGCGACAATATGCTCAAGACCCGTATCATCCCCTGTCTCGATGTCGCAGATGGCCGCGTGGTCAAGGGCGTCAATTTTGTTGACCTTCGCGACGCGGGCGATCCGGTGGATGCCGCGCGTGCCTATGACGCGGCGGGGGCGGATGAGCTGTGTTTTCTCGACATCCACGCCACGCATGAGAATCGCGGCACCATGTTCGACGTGGTGCGCCGAACCGCCGAGGCGTGTTACATCCCGCTCACCGTGGGCGGCGGGGTGCGCACGCCCGAGGATGTGCGCGCGCTTTTGCTGGCAGGGGCGGACAAGGTCAGCTTCAACTCGGCGGCGGTGGCCGATCCCGATGTGGTCGCGCGCGCGGCTGACCATTTCGGCAGCCAGTGTATCGTCGTTGCCATCGACGCCAAGACCGTGCGTGCGCCCGCGCCCCTCCGGGGCGACCCCGGCAAATGGGAGATTTTCACCCATGGCGGGCGCAAACCCACCGGCATTGACGCGGTCGACTTCGCGCGCCTTGTCGCCGCCAAGGGGGCCGGGGAAATCCTGCTCACCTCGATGGACCGCGACGGCACGCGGGCGGGGTTCAATATCCCCCTCACCCGCGCCATTGCCGATGCGGTGGATATTCCGGTGATCGCATCGGGGGGCGTGGGCACGCTTGACCATCTGGTCGAAGGCGTGACCGAAGGGCATGCTTCGGCTGTGCTTGCGGCTTCGATCTTTCACTTTGGCACCTATACGATTGCCGAGGCCAAGGCGCATATGGCCGCCGCTGGTATTCCCATGAGGCTCGTGGCATGACCCTTGACGATCTCGCCCGCATCATTACCGCGCGCGCAGGCGCCGACCCCGAGAGCAGTTGGACCGCGAAATTGCTGGCCAAGGGGCCGGAAAAATGCGCCGAGAAATTCGGTGAAGAGGCCATCGAGGCGATCATCGAGGCGGTCAAAGGCGATCGCGACCGCCTGACCTCAGAGGCAGCGGATGTGCTCTTTCACCTGCTGGTGATGCTGCAATCGCGTGGTGTCGCCCTGTCTGATGTCATGGCCGAACTCGCCCGCCGTCAGGGCACGTCTGGCCTGACAGAAAAAGCCTCCCGCTCGAAAGCCTGAAACATGATCCGTCATATCGTATTCTTTTCCGCCGCCAATCCGGACGATGTCGAGCGCATCCGCGAGGGGCTGATGATGTTGTCACGAATCCCCCATTCCACACATTTCGAAGTGGGGCGCAATCTTCAGAGTGATGCCATTTCCGGCACTCAGGTGGATCTGGTGGTCTATGCCGAATTCGCGGATGAGGCGGCATTGGCCGCCTACAAGGCCGACCCGATCTATGCCGCGTGCATCGCGCTTGTCCGGCCGATGCGCGAACTGCGCATCGCGGCGGATTTCAAGTCTGGATAAGGGCCTCAGCGGTCATATCCCCCGGCGCCTCGGGGAGAGTGTGAGACGCCGGGAGAGGGACGTGGCCGCCGTCAGAGGTTGCCGCGTGACAGTTCACCGGCGATGTGATCCGCCTGCCGGATGGCAAGCGCCACGATCGTGAGCGTCGGGTTTTCCGCCGCTCCGGTGGTGAATTGTGAGCCGTCCGAGACGAACAGGTTGGGAATGTCATGGGTCTGACCC
>JBLRXE010000023.1:0-14438 GCA_047920895.1 Roseovarius sp. | reverse complement strand
CCCATCGCGCCCAGACCAAGGGCATAGCGTGCCCCCACCTCGGGGGCGACGGGCGGTTCGGTCGCATCGAACCCGTCCAGCGCCATCTGGACAAGAAGATCCAGCCGCTGCACCGCCTCATTATGGGTCACATGCTTTTGCGCCTGTGACGGGGCAATAAACGGCAGGTCAAGGCGGGCTGATACATCTGACATCGGTCTCTCCAGAACGGTTGTGCAGGCGGGAGACTCGGAAAACAGGCTTAGCAACCGATTAACACGGGGCGCGCAAGGGGCGCGGGGCCATGATCAGATCATGGAAAACCAGATCCTTTGGAGGGTGGGGCAGACGGGGTTGTGTCGTCGGCTGTCGCGTTCTGGCGATGCGAAAATGGATGCAGCCCGCACCGGACATGCTATCGTGCGGCGCGAATAAAAAGGTTGCTCCGCATTTTTCGCCCCGAATTATTTTCAGCACGACGTCTTTTGATCTGACCGTTTGACATACCAGAGGGGGGCGAACACCCTCTTTGACCAAGGAGTTTTATATGAAATCCACCTGCTGTGCGTTCGCGCTTTGTGCTGTTGTCTTTCCTGTCATCGCGGCGGATATGGGAGAATCCGACGGGCAGATCAAACTGGCGCTGACCCATGAGATCAGCGCCCGGATCACCGCCCATGTGGCGGGTGAATTGCTTGTGGCGGTTGCCACGGACGGCGGCGCGCCCCTGCTGATGGACTACCCGAGCGATTGGGATGGGCCCGGTGCCGATCTGATGACGGCCCTTGACCTGCCCTTTACCACCACATCCGCCGCCTCTGAACAGGCCCTGGTGGAGACACTGGTGCGTGCAAGCAGCACTGGCACGCCCGCGCTTGCGATGTTCTGGGAGCCGCATTGGGCGGTCGCGGCGCATGACCTGCGTTTTGTCGCATTGCCCGAGGCGGAGGCCGCCTGTTTTCAGGAGCCAGGCTGGGGGCCGAACCCGAATGCTGTGGGCGATTGTGGGTTTCCGGCGATCACCGCGGTCAAGGCCGTGATCAAGGGATTCAAGCATCGCTGGCCCGCCGCCTATGTTCTGATCGAGACTTTCAGGATGGACAATGAAACCCTGGCCCCGTTGCTGATCGCGGTCGAGCGGGATGGCCGCCCAGTGGCGGAAGTGGCCGCCGAATGGGTCGCCGCGAACGACGAAAGCTGGCGGCCCTTGGTGGAGGGCGCGACCAACTGAGGGGGAGTTTGCTCTGTATTGGCCCAAAGGTTACTTTGTCTTGGCGCACGCGCCGTGCGCAGATCTTGGGGAAGGGGCGGATTATAACTATCCTACGTCTACGAACCAAACCGCTTCAAACCCCCAGATAGCGATCCACGAGGCTGCGGTTGGCCCGCAGCGCTTGGGCGGGCATTGCCGCCCCGCCTGCGCCATTTTCCACAAACACCACCCGATCCGCCACATCAAGCACCGCATCGACCCGTTGTTCGACCAGCAAAATCGCGACGCCCTGCTTGCGCAGCCCGACGATCACGTCGCGAATGGCCGCGATCATCGAGGGTTGCAAGCCTTCGGTTGGCTCATCGAGCAGCAGAACCTGAGGCCGCAGGCAGAGCGCGCGCGCCATGGCCAGCATCTGCTGTTCGCCGCCCGAGAGGGTCTGCGCCTTTTGCCCCAACCGCTCGCGCAGGCGGGGAAAGAGCGTCAGCACCTCCTCGCGCACCTCTGGCCCGCTCTGCCGCGCCATCAGGCCGATCTCCAAGTTCTGCGCCACCGTGAGATCGGTGAACAGCCTGCGCCCCTGCGGCACATAGCCCACACCGGCGCGCGGCACCTCGTGCGCGGGCAGCGCGCTCAGGGTCCGCCCGCCCAGCCAGATCGTGCCGGACAGGAGCGGCAAAAGCCCCATGATCGCGCGCATCGTCGTGCTCTTGCCCGCGCCATTGCGTCCCAAGAGGCAGAGGATTTCGCCTGGCCGCACCTCTAGACTCAGGTCGCGCAGCACCTGCGCGCGGCCATAGCCGGCGCTGACCCTATCCAGCCGCAGCATCGGGTAGCCCTCCCAGGTATGCTGCCTGCACCGCAGGGTTGGCGTGGATTTCCGCCGGCGTGCCCTCGGCCAGGACCCGACCAAAGTTGAGAACGGTAATCCGGTGCGCCAGATCCATCACCACACGCATGTTATGCTCGATCAGCAGGATCGTCGCCTCCTGAGCCACCTCGCGGATCAGGCGCAGAAAGCTGTCGATTTCGCCCTCGGCCAGACCTTGCGTCGGCTCGTCAAGGATCAGGAGACGCGGGGATTGGGCAAGGCCCATCGCAATCTCCAAGAGGCGCTGATGCCCATAGGCCAGATCGCCCGCCTCCTGCGCCGCACGCTCTGCCAGCCCGACACGCGCCAGCGCGCTCTCGACCGCCGCCTCTACCGCCTTGCCCCGTAGGTGCCGCCGCGCGGCCAGCGCCACGTTTTCCCGCACGGTGAGCCGGCCAAAGACCGAAGTGATCTGAAACGTATAGGCCATGCCCAGCCGCATCCGCCGATGCGCGGGCAGGGCGGTGATGTCCTGCCCATCGAAGCTCACTCGCCCTGCACTCGGGGCTATGCGCCCTGAAATCATGCCCACCAGCGTTGTCTTGCCCGCGCCATTGGGACCGATGAGCGCGCGTATCTCGCCTGTGGGCAGGTCGAGATCCACGCCTTCGACCGCGCGCAACCCGTCGAAACTCTTGGACAGCCCCCGCGTAGACAGCAGCATCACGGCAACCCCCGCCAGAACCGCCGCCGCAATTCGCCCATCAACCCTTGCGGCGCAAAGAGCGTCAGAAGCACCAGCGCCACACCGGCAATCAGCATATAGGCGGTGGTCACGCCGGAACTCAGATCAATCAGGTAGAACATGAAGAGCGTGCCAATGAATGGCCCCAGCACCGTGCCCGCCCCGCCCAAGAGCACCCAGAGCAGCGGGAAGATCGAATATTGCACCGAGGCGAAGGTCGCGCCGACATAGCCAAAGAGCAGACCGTAAGCCGCCCCCGCCGCCGCCGCCATCGTGCCCGACATCACCATCACCGCGAATTTATGCGCGAAGACGTCATAGCCCAGCATGCGCACCCGTTCCTCATTCTCGCGGATTGCCACCAGCACCCGGCCAAAGGGCGCGCGCACCAGCCAGAGGCAGAGCATCAGGCAAACGCCAAACAGGATCAGTGCCGCCAGATAGCGGTTGCCCTCGTCGCTGAGGTCGATGCCCCAGAGCACCCGCGCCGGTTGCTGGATCACAAAGCCTTCGTCACCCCGCGTCAGCGCCCCGAAATAGAGCACGGTGAGGTATCCCGCCTGCGCGAACATCAGCGTCACGATCATGAAAGCCACACCGCGCGTGCGCAGCGCCAGCGCCGCCAGCACGCCCGACACCACCGCCCCCGCCACCAGCCCGAGGATCAGCGCTGGCGCAGCACTCAGCCCCAGATGCTGCACGCCCAGCCCCATCCCATACATGCCCGCCGCGAAAAACAGTGCATGGCCCAGACTGAGCAGCCCGGTATAGCCGAACATGAGGTTATAGCCCATCGCGTAAGTCGCCAGCACCATCACCCGCGCCAGATTGCCGTGGTGATAGGCGGGCAGCACGAAATGCAGCGCCAAGAGCAGGGCCAACAGCCCGACATGCAGGGCGTAGATCCTCATGCGCCGCGCGCCCCGAACAGGCCCTGTGGCCGAAACACCAGCACCAGCCCCACCAGCAGCGTCGCCAATATCTTGGCCAGCGTGGGCGAGAAAAACACCGAGATTATCCCATCGCTGAGGCCGATCAGCACGGCGGCCAACACCGTGCCCGGCAGGCTGCCAAGCCCGCCGATGATCACCACGATAAAGGACAGCAAGAGCGGGTCCGCGCCCATCAGGTAATGCGCCTGTTGGATCGGCACGATCAGCACGCCCGCCAGCGCCGCCAGCGCCGCGCCCAGCCCAAAGACCCCGGCATAGACCCTCTCGACCGGGATGCCAAAGGCCAGCGCCATCTCGCGATCCGCTTGCGTCGCCCGCATCACAAGGCCGATGCGGGTGCGCGTCATCAATGCCCAGACCGCGCAGAGCAGCGCCACCGCCGCGCCGATCACTGCCAGCTTGTAGGATGTCGTGCCCAGCCCCCAGGGCCAGATCATCGCCCAGCCCTCAGGCCCATGCTCAACCCACGGCAGTGCAATCCGCGTGTTGAACGGCGCGGTGACAGGGCGTGCATCCGGGCCATAGCCCATCAGCGTCACCTGCTGGATGATATAGAGCAGCCCGATGGTGGCCACGATGGTGCGTTCAGGGTCATACTCCAGCCGCTTGAGGATCGTCATATCGGCAGCCACCGCCAGCGCGCCCACGATCAGCGGGGCGGCGACCAGCGCCAATGCAAAGCCGATGGCGGGATGCCCCACCACGCTCTGCGCGATCCACCACGCCAGCACCGCGCCCAGCATGAAAAACTCGCCATGCGCGATATTGACCACCCGCATCACGCCGAACACAAGGCTCAGCCCCACCGCCGTCAGCGCCAGCACCGCCGCCGTGACCGCGCCCTCGAGCGTGGCCAGAACCAGATAGGGGCCTAGCTCCATCCTAGCTCCATGCGCGGCGTCGGGTCATTGTGCCGCGAACTCCAGCCCGCCCATCAGGATGCGGTCATCGTCGGTCAGGGTCACGATCTGGCCATGCTTGCGCTCCAGCGCGCGGGCAACCACCTCGTTGCGCGGCTCCCAATTATAGTCCCTGTCCCAGGCCACCGGCGCCCAGGTCAGCCGCCCGCCCTTGCGCCACGGGTCGAGCACGATCCCGTCGCGAAAATCATCGCCCTTGGCGCTGATGATCGCGGTGCTGTGTTCCAGCCGAAAGCGATTGTCGGCATTGGCCACGGCGCGGTGCAGATCGAGCGTCTGGAAATTCTCCAGCTTGAGCCGGTTCTCCATGTCGCGTGCCCAATGCCAGCACAGGCCGCGCGGCTTCAGCCCCATGTTGACCTTGGTATTGTGCACGAGTGGCGGATCGGTGATCTCGTATTCCAACGCAAGCTGGTGGGTATAGGCATAGGCGATGCGGGCTGCGCGCGCCGCCTCTTCGGGGTCCACCTCTGGCCCGGTCGCGCGGATCGCCGCCGCGAGCCGCGTCACATCTTGCGGATCGGGCGGCGGGGGCGGCGCACCGCAGCCCGCCAGCACCGCCGCCGCCAGACCTATCAGAACAAGCCTCCGCTTCACCCTATCGCCCCGCTTGCCAAGCCCGCCTCAGAAAGGCCGAGCCGTGTAATCCACCTCGTCGGGATAGAGTGTATCCTCAATCGAGGTGCGATGCACGCGCACCAGTTTGCCGTCCTGCACCCGGCTGATGTTCTGATGGCCAAAGACCTGATGCGTCTTGCCGTTGAACATCTTGTCACCCTGCGGATGTGCCAGGCTCTCGGGGAGGGTGGTCATCGCCTCGACCGCCTCGATCAGCGCGGCGCGGTCCTGTGGGCCGGTATAGCCCGCCGCCTCCATTCCCGCCTTGATCACATGCAGCGTTTCCCAGCAGCCGAACATATGCGCATAGGTGGACACGTCGCGCCCGTCGCTCAGCGATGCGCCGTTTGCGTCGACGCCCACCGCCGCGCGATAGGCGGTTTCATGCGCGCTCTCGTCCGGTTGCTGGTTGCGGCACATGCCTTCCCAGAAATAGCTGCCTTCGAGAAACTCCAGACCGGGGCTGTCAATCGCCACCGCCTCGAGGCTGTCGATAAAGCCAAAGAGCGCCGGACCCTGCCCGCCAAAGAATTCACCCAACTCCTTGACAAAGGTTAGCACGGCAGGTCCGACCATGACGTGATAGAGCACCTCGGTGTCGCGGGGGATCTTGGGGAAATACTTGGTGAATGAGGTCTCGGACGGCGGGATCGCGATATGCGCCAGCACCTCGCCACCCTGCGCCTCGATCGCTTGGGTAAAGAAATCGCGGTGATCGTGGCCGAATGCGAAATCCGGGAACACCATCGTGATCTTTTTGCCAAGGTTGGCGGCCACATAGGGCGCCATCGCCTGAACCTGGCTCTTTACATCGGTGATGCCCGGTTGCAGCGTGTAGCGGTTGAGCATGCCAGAGGCCACATGATGCCCCTCGGAGACCACGAAATACGGTAGTTTCAATTCGCCCGCGCGCGGCGCAGAGCCGATCACGACATGGCTGAAGAGCGTGCCAAAGCCGATGTCGCAGCCATGCTGATTGGCGAATTTCTCGACCACCTCAGCCCCGCGCTTGGGATCGGTGCCATCATCCTCGGCCACGATTTCGACCATGCGGCCATTGATGCCGCCGCCCTCGTTGATCAGCTTGACCGCCGCCTGTGTGGCGCGGTCATACCAGCGGCCATAGGCGGCGCCGATGCCGGTGCGATGTACCTGAAACCCGACCTTGATGGGGGCTGCGGTCTGCGCATGGGAGTAGCGCGCCCAGAGCGGCAGGCTTGCCGCCGCAACGCCACCCGCAAGCGCGGTCAGCGCTCCGCGTCGGGACGTGCCGGATTTCGGGCTGGTTTTCGGGTTGTTCATTACGCATCCTCCGTAGATCAGTCGTTTAGCAGGGCAAATGCCGCACCTGCGCAACTTGTGCAACCCTCCAGGGTTGTCCAGAGGCCAACATGTCACGCCCCGCGTGGTGTCGCCAGCAGCCAGAGGCCAAAGACAGTGTAGGCAATCATGAAGATGGCGAGTGGCATCTGCCCCAGCACCGCGCGCCCGCGTCTCTCACCCGCGCGCATCGCCAGCGCATGTGCAAGCAGGATGGCAATCACATGCCCCGCCACCACCGCCCCCGCCTGTGCTATCCAGATCAGCTTGACCGGGCCGGGGGAGTTGAGGAATCCGGCCGAAATTGTAAGCTCTGTAAGGCCCAGGGCCCGTGCGATCGCGGCCAGCACATATTGCACATCCACCAGAAACGCGGTCAGGTAATGCGCGATGTGATAGGCCAGCGCGATGGGCAGGATCGTGGGCGCATAGAGGCAGAAAAGCCCTCGCAAGGCGCGTGGCTGCCCCCCTGTCAGCCGTTCGCCCAGCCAGAGCGCCGTGGCAAAGACCACCACAAGTGCCGCGTTGGTCGCCAACAGCCCCAAGATGTTGGGGAGAATGACCGCCGAGCGTCCTGGAAACTCCAACGGGTTGATCCCAAGCAGACCGAGCCAGAGAAAGGTCTCGTTGACCCCGTCAAAACTGCCTGAGCCAAGCAGTATCAGGCAAAAGACCGCCAAGCCCACACTGGCCCTCGGCCCCCTCAGAACCTGCCATCCCGGCACCCCAAAGGCAATGCAACCTTTTGAAATACCAATGAAAGAGACCCGGTGATAGGTCCGCATCAACACCGTGATCGCCTCGCCCCGCACCATCCAGACGGGGCCAAACAGCACCATCCCGGCCAGCATCGCATACCAGTAGAACCCCACCGCCACCGCCAACCGCCCCGGATCGGTGGGGGCGGGATCGGCCATAAGAAACCCGGCAAAACCGAGGAAACCCAACACACTCGGCCAATGCCCCAAGGCGCGCGGATAGCGCAACAGCGCGTGCATCCCGGTCAGGCGGTGCAGCAGGGCACCCAGCCCCGCCCAGGGATTGATCCAGCGCCAGATATCGCCGACCAGTCCCTGGACCGTGACCAGCGCAATCCAGAACACCACCCAGATCGCCAGCGGCAAGGGATTGACCGCCGGATCGCCCGGCCCGACCAGCCCCCGCCAGACCAGCCAGCCCAGCAGGGCTGTGACCCCGAGATTGAGATAATGGCGCAATGAAACAAGAGGCTGCACGCGGAAACCCCTGATGGACCGGAACAGGCGCTCTGCAAACGTCCCCGGCAAAACAGCCAAAAGCGCCACGGTCAGCGCCACGGTCAATCCGCCGGCGGCGATATAGACATCCGTCGGCAGGAGCAGGACAAACCCCTGTTCGCCCGCATGCGCCCAGACCGCACGCGCCGTCAGCGCAAGAAATATCCCACTCAGCATTATTGCGCGCATGCGCCTGTCTCCGAGGCCTTGTTCCGTCGTGTCTGAACGGTCGAGACGGTGCAGGAAAGAGGCAAATCGCCACGTCACACCAAAGCCCCCGCGCCAAAAAGGCGCGGGGGTGTCACCGTTCACCAGACAAAGGCGTTGCGGTCAGCCCGCGTGGCGGCGGCCTATGGCGCGAAATTCGGTATCTTCCGTCACCGCGAACCGCCCGCCCGCCAGCTTTTGCAATTTGCCCTGCCGCAGCAGTTGCCCAAAAGAACGCAGGCCGTCTTCGCGCGAGAAGCGGTCTTGTTCGACTTCCTTGAGCTTGCCCATCAGCATCGGGCGCGAGAATTGCGGGCGTCCCTCGACATCCGAGAGATAGGCCGCCGCCGCCTCGAGCAGGTCGGGCAGGCTGCTGGCGCCCACTTCCTCGGCAAAGGCGGTGAAGCTGCCCTCGGCGGATTGCGCGTCAACATCCACCTCGAGATCGTTGGACGAGATGCGGCGCGGACGGATGGGCGCGCGCGGTGTGTCGATCCGCTGTTCCGCCACCAGTTTGAGCGGCGCGGGGCGGCTTTCCTCGGGGCGGGCAGAGCGGGCGGCGGGTGCGCCGATCTGTGGGCGGCGCGGGCGCACGACATTGGCCAGATCGCGGCGGTAGGGCGCATCATCCACATTCTCGCGCAGCGTGGAGCCTGCGTTATGTTCCGCGCGGGTCGCGGCCACCGCAGCGCGCAGATGCTGGATGGCATTGCGTCGCTGGCTGGACGCGGGTGCCTCAAGATGCGTGTCGGTCTTGTCGAAAATGCGGGTCAGGTCGCTGGACCCGGCCGCCTCATCAAACCGCCGCGTGCCGGATTCTTGCGCAGGCTCTGCCACGGGTTCAGGGCGCGTTGCGGCAACCGGCGGGGTCGGTTCGGTTTCGGCCTCTTCTTCCGCCTCGTAGATCGCGACCTCCGGCTCGGCGTCCTCCAGCGTCAATTCGGCCTCGACCTCGGCCAGTTCACGCTGCAACTCGGCCTCTTCTTCGGGGCTGAGAACGGTGCTTTCCGCGTCAAAGAGGTTGTCCTCGGTGTCGTCGAAATCGTTCTCGTCCTCATCCTTTTCAAAGATGCCCTCGGCCAAGGCGACCTCGAACTCGGCGCGCTTGACCTTGATCACGCGGGCCGCCGGTGGCGTATCAGATCCGGCCCCGGTCGGTGCGGCGTCGGCCAGGAGCGCGGCCAACGTATCTTCGAAATCGTCTGCCTCTCTATCTTCGCTCTCTGGCTCTTCCAGCGTCTCCTCCGCCACGATCTCTTCGGTCTGCGTGGTGGACAAAAGCGCCTCGAAATCCAGGTGCTCGCCATCCCCGTCGGCTGCGGTGCGGTCATCCTCGGCCAGAGCGGCGCTCAGATCCTCGGCGACGGTGTCGAGGAAATCCTGCGCATGCTCGTCTTCGGTATATTCGGCGTCAGAAGTTTCGGCCTCCTGCGCCACGACCGAGCGGATGCGGCTCAGCTTGGCGGCGATGCTTTCGCTGTCCTGAACGGGTGCTGCGTGGTCTGCGCGCGGCTCTTGTTCCAGCCCCTCGGGTTGCTGAGGGGCCTCGTTTGCGGCAGGCTCTTGCGGCTCTGATTCCGGCGCTTGTGTCAGGCTGGCAAGTTCTTGTTCGGTCTCGTCGGTCGCTACCGTCTCGGGCGCTGCTTGGGGTGTTTCCGGCTCTGGTGCGGCCTCGGAGGCCGGGGCTGCGGCGGTCATGGCGGGGGCCATCAACGTCTGTTCGCCTGCGGGGCGCAATACGATCTTGCCGCGTTCTTCATGCGCCTCGACGCGCCGGGCGATTTCGCGCTCGGCGATTCGCGCCAGCATCTCGGCATCGGGGGTGGGCGGCTCTGCTCCGAAATACCGGTCATCTGCCGCCAGATCGCGAAAATATTCCGCAATTGCCTTCATCGTATCAAAGGAATCGTCAAAGCCCTCTAACGTGCACGAAAATGTGCCGTAGGAGACCGTCAGTATCTTGTTTGAACCAACCATAATATGCGCTCGCTTTGCTTGCCTGCAAAGACAGGGTTTACCATGACGCCATAGACCAAAGCGGTCCGATTCTTGGATTTTTACCGTATCATTTCGTGTTCAGAATGTGACATCAGGGACGTTAACGCAACGATAACAGGTAAAGTTGATGATTGTTCGCGAAATAGAACCTGTGATCCTGATTGGTGGGGCCTCCCTGCCCGAGGGGCAGGTTAACCAGACGCTGAGGCTGGCCCGGATCGTCATTGCGGCGGACAGTGGGGCCGATAGCGCGCTGGAGCACGGGATCATGCCTCAGGCGGTGATCGGCGATTTCGACAGCATTTCCCAATCGGCCCGCGCCGCGGTTCCCGACGCGGCGCAGTTTCCCGACCCGGATCAGGACACGACGGATTTCGAGAAATGCCTCGCCGCGATCTCGGCGCCGCTCATCCTTGGGCTGGGGTTTTGCGGCGACCGGATGGATCATCAACTGGCGGCTTGCACGGCGTTGGCGCGCCATCCCTGGCAACGCTGCGTTTTGCTGGGCGCGCGCGATCTCATGTTTCTGTGCCCACCGTCGCTGAACCTGCCGCTGCCGGAGGGAACCCGTGTCTCGCTCTTTCCGATGGGGGCGGTCGAGGGGGTATCACAGGGCCTGCAATGGCCGATTGGCGGGCTGAACCTTGCCCCGGATGGGCGCATCGCCACGTCGAACGCGGCGCTTGGGCCGGTGCATCTGGCGGTAACGGCGCCCAAGATGCTGGTGATCCTGCCGCTTGAGATGCTCGACCTCACAGTTGCGGCGCTGGGGGCCACGCAGGCCTATTGGCCCGGTCCCGCCACGCGGAGCGCGCGCGCATGACTCTGACAAAACGCCTGATGACATGGGTCGATGCCGTCGTCCTTGATCTTGGGCGGCAAATGCGCTGGACCTTTCTGCCGCCCTTGATGATTTATTTCGCGGCCGGGTTTTCCGGGCTGACGATGATCGTCGGCACGTTTTTCGTGAAGGAATACCTCGATCTCTCGGCGGCCTATCTGGCGGGGCTTGCATTCTGGGCGGGGCTGCCCTGGGCGCTCAAGATGCCGCTGGGGCATCTGGTGGACATCATCTGGCGGTGGAAATGGCTGTTGGTCTATTTCGGGGCCGGGTTGATCGGGCTGTCGGTGCTGATCATGTATCTGCTGCTCACCCGGATCGAGGCGATGGTTGCGATCATGCCGATGGGGGCGTGGTATGTCACCTCTTACATTCTGGCCCCTTGCGGGCTGGTCATTCAGGACGCGGTGGCCGATGCGATGTCGGTCGAGGCGGTGCCGCGATTTGACGCGAACGGACAGGCGCTGGATATAGACACGTCCCGGGCGCTGCATACCACGATGCAGACGCTGGGGCGGTTTGCGCTGATTTCCGGCACGCTCGCGGTGGCGGCGCTCAATATCTACATGTTCTCGGGAATCGAGGCGCTGGCGCCAGAGGCCAAGCGCGCCACCTATGCGCTCATTTACCTTGCGGCGCTGTCGATCCCGCTGGTGTCGGTGTCGGGTGTTCTTCTGGCGGCATGGCAGAAATACCGCCTGCGCCGGGGCCTGCGCCGCCATGGCCTGAGCGATGCGGAGGCCGACACGCTCTTTGAGCGACCGGGCGAGGAGACGCGGGCGAACCCGTGGTATTTCATCGGCGGGGCCGGGTTCGTGGCGCTGTCGCTGACCATCGGCCTCAGCGACATCCCTTACGGCCAAGAGACCATCTTTGCCGGCTCCATGGTGATCGTGCTCTTGCTCATGCGGCAGCTTGTGGCGGTTTTGCCGGTGGCGCAGGCACGCACGCTGGTGGGCACGGCAATCATCATTTTCATATTCCGCGCCACGCCGCGTCCGGGTGATGGGTATACATGGTTTGCCATCGACCTTTTGGCCTTTGATCAACAGTTCCTGTCGGTACTCTCGCTCATCACCTCGGTGCTGACGCTGGCAGGGATGGTGATCCTGCGCCCGCTGATGGCGCATCGCAGCATCGTCTATATCGTGGTGCTGCTGACGCTGGCTGGGGGTGTCATGTCACTGCCCAATATCGGGCTGTATTACGGGGTGCAGGAGATCACGGCAGCGCTGACGGGTGGCATCGTCGATGCCCGGTTCATCGCCATTCTGGATACGGCCATCGAATCGCCGCTGGGGCAGGTTGCCATGATCCCGATGCTGGCCTGGATCGCGCGCAATGCGCCCGACAATCTCAAGGCCACGTTCTTTGCCGTGATGGCGTCGTTTACCAATCTGGCGCTCTCGGCGAGTTCGCTGCTGACCAAATATCTCAACGAGATCTTCATCGTCACGCGCGAAGTGCGGGATGCGGCGACTGGCCAGATCACGACACCTGCGGATTACAGCGCCCTGGGGATACTCTTGATCACCGTCACGCTGATTACCGTGGGCCTGCCGCTCTTGACGGTGTTCGTGATCCAGCGGTCTGCATTGCGCAGCCGGGATTAGGGCAACTCTGCCTCGGGGATGACCGGAAAGAACCGGCCTCCGGACCACAGGCCGAACCAGCCCTCGTGCCGGTCGCCGATGTCCACCAAGCGATAAAAGCTCTTGCGGTCGATCAGCGCCTCAAGATTGGCGCGCACCAGCACATAGGGTGACGGCTCTCCGGTATCGGGATCGCGGGTGACGCGGATCGGGTGCTCGGGGCCGGCTGTCACCTGATCGCCGACATTGGTCTCAAACCGCAGGATTTGCGCCGCCCCCGCGCCCTCGGCGTCGAAATCCACGGCCACGAAAGGCGCGTCATCGACGGTGATCCCGACCTTTTCAACAGGCGTGACCAAAAAATAGGCGTCGCCATCGCGGCGCAGGATGGTGGAGAAAAGCCGCACCAGTTCGGGCCGCCCGATGGGTGTGCCAAGATAGAACCATGTGCCATCGCGCGCGATCCGCATGTCCAGATCGCCGCAAAACGGCGGATTCCACAAATGCACGGGCGGCAGCCCCTTGCCCTTGGCCCGCACCGCGCGCGCAGAGGCGGCGATGCCCTCGGCTGACGGGCTTGTGACGGAATCTTTGCTCATTGCTTTTGCCATTTCTGTCCCAAGCTATAAACTCCTATGTAACGATATAGGTCTGACGGGAGTTTTGCCATGACCGATGACGCTGATCTCTTGGCCGGTCTCGAGGCGCTCGAGGGGAAATTGGCCCAGGCGCGGGCCTCGATCACCCGGCGGTTCATTGGGCAGGAGCGGGTTGTCGACCTGTCCTTGTCAGCGCTGCTGTGCGGGGGTCATGGCCTCTTGATCGGTCTTCCTGGTCTGGGCAAGACGCGGCTGGTCGAGACATTGGGCACGGTCATGGGTCTGCACACCAACCGGATCCAGTTCACCCCAGACCTGATGCCCGCCGATATTCTGGGCAGCGAGGTGCTGGAAACCGCCGGGGATGGCACGCGCGCGTTCAAGTTCATCGAAGGCCCGGTGTTCTGTCAGCTCTTGATGGCCGATGAGATCAACCGCGCCAGCCCCCGCACCCAATCCGCGCTGTTGCAGGCCATGCAGGAGCGGACCGTGACGGTGGCGGGTGTCAATCGCCCGCTTGGCATGCCGTTTCATGTGCTGGCGACGCAGAACCCGATCGAGCAAGAGGGCACCTATCCCCTGCCCGAGGCGCAGTTGGACCGTTTTCTGGTGCAGATCGAGGTGCCCTATCCGGACCGCGACACCGAGCGGGCGATTCTTCTGGCCACCACCGGCGCCATGGAAGAGGAGGCCCATTGCGTCTTTACCCCGGCTGAGTTGATCGCGGCGCAACAGATGCTGCGCCGGATGCCCGTGGGCGAAAAGGTGATGGAGGCGGTTCTGGATCTGGTGCGCGCCTGCCGTCCTGAGGATGCAAGCGCCGCCGATACGGTGCGCGCCAATGTGGCCTGGGGGCCGGGGCCGCGTGCGGCGCAGGCGCTGATGCTGACGGTGCGGGCGCGGGCGATGTTGCAGGGGCGGCTTGCGCCAGATGCCGGTGACGTGGCGGCCATGGCGCAGCCGGTTCTGGGGCACCGGATGGCGCTCAATTTCGCGGCCCGCGCGCGGGGCGAGAGCCTGGCCGCGTTGATTGCCCGCACGGTCGAGGATGTGACCCGCGCGCAGGCCGCCGCCTGAGATGGCCGCTCTTGCCCCCAACACCCTGCGCCCCCGCGCCGAGGCCGAAGCCGCGCGCCTGCCGCCTCTCTTGGCGCAGGCGGAATTGCTGGCGCGCACGGTGCTCTTGGGCGAGCATGGGCGGCGGCGGGCGGGCGCGGGTGACGATTTCTGGCAATATCGTCCGGTGCAGCCGGGTGACAGCCGCCGAATGATCGACTGGCGCCGTTCGGGGCGCTCGGACGTGCAATTCGTGCGGCAGCGGGAATGGCAGATCGCGCAGAGCGTGATGCTCTGGGTCGATCCCGCCGCCTCCATGCGCTTTGCCAG